>JBDKLU010000025.1:0-13896 GCA_039795475.1 Actinomycetota bacterium
AGCGAGATGAAGTCGAGCGGGTTCTTGTACTTCAGACCCGGGTCGAGAACCTTGATGCCTTCCTTGCTCGACTCGACTGCGTGTGCCAGAACCTGGTTGAAGTCGAAGCCGTTGAGGGCGAGAACCCAGACGCTCATGAGCAGTGCACCAGCGATGAGCAGTGCAGCCTTGATGATCTGAACCCAGGTGGTTCCCTTCATGCCGCCGACGAGAACGTACAGAACCATGAGGGCACCGACGACCGCGATAACGATCGAAATGCCAACCTGGTCCTTGATTCCCAAGAGCAGTGAAACGAGTCCACCGGCACCGGCCATCTGAGCCAGCAGGTAGAAGAGGCAGACAACCAGTGTCGAGATGGCTGCGGCCATACGCACGGGGCGCTGGTGCAGACGGAACGACAGTACGTCGGCCATGGTGAACTTACCGGTGTTGCGGAGGAGTTCCGCAACAAGCAGAAGTGCGATCAGCCATGCAACGAGGAATCCGATGGAGTACAGGAATCCGTCGTAACCCTTTACTGCGATAGCTCCGGTAATACCGAGGAACGATGCTGCCGACAGGTAGTCACCTGCGATAGCCATACCGTTCTGTCCACCGGTGAACGAACGTCCACCTGCGTAGAAGTTGTTTGCACTCTTGTTGGCGCCACCGCGGCTTGCGCGGATAACCACGAAGAGGGTGACTGCAACGAACGCCAAGAAGATGGCGATGTTGAGTACGGGGTTGTTGTTGTCGAGCAACGATGCTTTATCGGCTGCGAGAATCATTACTTTTCACCTGCTTCGTGCTTGGCCTCAAGAACTGCACGCAGCTCTTCTGCGCTCGGGTCGAGCTTGCGGTTCGAGAATCGGACGTAGATGCCAGTGATGACAAACGTCACGACGAACTGCGAGAGTCCAACGATCAATCCGACGTTGATGTATCCCCAAACGGGAATGCTCATGAACGCGGGAAGGTACGACGCTGCCAGTACGTACAGGACGTACCAGACGAGAGCGGCGACCAGCACGGGCCAGACAAATGAACGTTGACGACGGCGGTGTGTGCGGTAGTCGTCACGCTCGAGGAACGCCGGATAATCAATCCGGTGGTGCTCCGGTTTACTTTCGGTAGTCACAAAGGCCTCCTTGACTTTGTAATCTGCGGGAAAATCCCTCCGCCAACCTATCGTTGATAGTCACAACTAAGTGAGCAATTTTTCTCACTCAATGAGAGGTTTCCCCTGTGTCTTTTTGCGGTAGTTTTATGGGTATGGCTGACGCAACTGAACCTCAGAACACCGCCGAAGAGGCTGTGCTCGTTTCATCGTTGTCGGTCGTCGAAGCGCAACCGCTGGATGAGCGTGCTGAAGGATATGCAGCTCTGTATGAAGATCTGCGCCGTCGCCTCGAGAGCGATGACATTGCCAAGTAGGGTTCAGCCCTGATGGACGAGCAACGCCTCGATGCCGCACTCGCTGCTCGCGGATTGGCACGCTCGCGCACGCATGCACAAGAGCTCATAGAAAAGGGCATCGTTCGAGTCAACGGCAAGCCAGTCATCAAGCCTTCGCTGAAGGTGACTGACGAAACCGAGCTATCGGTAGAAGGCCTTGACCACTACGTGAGTCGTGCCGCCCACAAACTGATCGCCGCGCTCGATGCCTTCGACGTAGATGTTCGAGGCCGTCGGGCTCTCGATGTTGGCGCTTCGACGGGTGGCTTTACACAAGTTCTTCTTGAACGAGGAGTCGAGCACGTCGTGGCTCTCGATGTGGGACACAACCAGATCTCGCCCAAGTTCCGCGGCGACGACCGAGTCTCGATCGTTGAGGGTGTGAACGCTCGATACCTCAACGCATCCAATCTCGCTGGAATTTTGGGCAAACCGTATGAGCCCAATTTTGTCGTTGCCGACTTGTCTTTTATCTCGCTCACGCATGTGATTCCGGCGATGCTTGCGACGGCAACTGCTAACGCCGACTACGTCCTTTTGATCAAGCCACAGTTTGAAGTGGGTCGCACCGGTGTGCGCGAGGGGATCGTGACGAACCCCGCCCTTCGCGAAGATGCCATCAACGCGGTGCTGTGGAACGCCTGGGATGCCGGACTTGAGACAGTCGACATCATCTCCTCCCCAATACTCGGTGGAGCCGGAAACAATGAGTACATTGCCTGGTTCCGTGCCGGACGTCAGCTGAATCCGTCACAATGGAGGGACACCGTTCACAAACTTGCAGGAGGTCTGCGTGGGTAATTCACTTCGCCACGTGCTCGTCCTTCTGCACCCCGGGCAAAGCGATGCTGTTGCCGCCGCTTCAGCGGTGTGCGAACAGCTTCGTGCTGCAGGGATTGTTCCCGTTGTTCGTGACACGGAACGCGCCGAGATTGAGGCTGTTCAGTCATCGCTGTCGCCCCTTGCTGTCCTCGACGAGGGTGTTTCAGTGGGGGAGATTGAGTGTGCGATTGTGCTCGGGGGAGACGGCACAATTCTTCGCGCTGCCGAGCTTCTTCGTGATTCTTCTGCTCCGCTCGTTGGCATCAACTTGGGGCATGTGGGTTTCCTCGCCGAGACCGAGCGCGCCGGAATTGCTGAAGCGGTCAACAAGGTCATCGACAAGGCCTACGAGGTTGAAGAGCGTCTCACACTTCGCGTGCGGGTTAAGCGTGGTCCAGACGTCGTGTTTGAAACCTGGGCGCTCAACGAGTCAACGGTAGAAAAGGCAAGCCGCAGTCGCATCCTTGAGGTAGTTCTCGAGGTTGACCGCCGGCCACTTTCTTCATTCAGTTGCGATGGAGTTGTCATGGCAACGCCAACGGGTTCCACCGCTTACGCATTCTCTGCTGGCGGTCCGGTTATCTGGCCGACGGTTGATGCCATGGTTCTGGTGCCCATGTCGGCTCATGCGCTTTTTACCCGACCTATCGTTGTCGGGCCAGACTCTGTGATGGCTGTCGAAATTCTCGAGCGATCCGGCACGGAGGGCATCCTGTGGTGTGACGGTCGACGATCCTGCGATCTTCCAGCGGGTTCCCGTGTCGTGGTGACAAAGTCTGACGTTCCTGTTCGTTTGGCGCGGTTGCAATCCGACGCCTTCACCGACACGTTGGTGAGCAAATTCGAACTTCCCGTCGACGGCTGGAGAGGTCCGACAACTCGTGATTGATGAGATTCGCATCCGCAATCTCGGGGTCATCTCTGAAGCTGTTCTGCCGCTCGGTCCCGGATTTACTGCCATCACCGGCGAAACCGGCGCAGGCAAAACGATGGTCGTCACCGCACTCGGACTCTTGCGCGGGGAGCGCGCAGAATCAGCCACGGTTCGAACAGGCGCTGATGCTGCCGTGGTTGAAGGCCGCTGGATCATCTCTGCTGCCGAGCGTGTGCAGCGCATTCTTGACGAGGTCGACGCCCAGCTCGATGGCGACGAGTTGTTGTTGTCGCGCTCGGTTTCCAGCGAGGGTCGTTCGCGCGCGGTTGTTTCCGGGCGCCAAACTCCGGCGGGCACTCTGGGCGAACTCGGTGATGCTCTCGTTGCTGTGCACGGTCAGTCCGAACAGGTTCGCCTTCGTTCAGCAACTGCACAAAGAGAAGCGCTCGATCGTTTCGCCGGTACTGAATTAGTCACGGCGCTCACTGCCTACCAGCATGCTTTTCGCGCATGGAGGGCAGACCTCGCAGAACTCGAGGAAATCACATCCGCTCGCGCAGCTCGCGTACGCGAAGCAGAAGATCTGCGAGTTGCCGTCAGCGAGATCGAAGCCGTTGCCCCACAGCCAGGAGAAGACGAAGCTCTCGCCTCATTGGCCGAGCGTTTGACACACACAGAAGACCTGCGACTTGCTCTGCACGGAGCACGCGAAGCCCTCTCGTCAGAAAACGATGGTCACGACGCGCTCACACTTATTGATTCAGCCCGCCGAAGCCTCGACCGCGCTGCCGCGATCGACGCCTCCCTCGCGCCACTCGTTGCCGAACTTGCCGAACTGGCAGCCAGGCTCACCGATGCATCGCACGAGATTTCCAGCAACATCGCATCGGTCGAAGGCGAAGGGGAGCGAGACCTTGACCTCGTTCAGGAGCGTCGGGCCGAACTGGTTACTCTGATGCGCCGCTACGGGCCGACACTCGATGACGTCATTGCCTACGTGACGACCGCATCAACCAGGTTGCTCGCGCTCGACTCTGATGACACGCGAGTAGAAGAACTGCAGGCACTCGTCGCGCAACACGAGGTTTCTGTCACGCAAGCGGCTGATGGTCTGACCGCGTTGCGTTCCCATGCGGCACAGTCCCTGGCTCAGAAAGTCACCGATGAACTACATGCCCTGGCCATGCCAGACGCGCGGCTACTTGTTGCAGTCTCGCCCGCCGCAGAGCTTGGCATCCACGGCGGTGACGTCGTAGAGATTCTGCTTGCGCCGCACCCGGGAGCAGAACCGCGACCAGTCGCAAAGGGTGCATCTGGTGGTGAACTCTCGCGCATCATGCTGGCGCTCGAAGTCGTCATCGCCGGAGCCGACACCGTGCCCACCTACGTTTTCGACGAGGTCGATGCAGGCGTGGGCGGAGCAGCTGCCATCGAAGTCGGGCGCAGGCTCGCAACCCTCGCGCAGACCGCACAAGTCATCGTCGTTACGCACCTCGCCCAAGTCGCAGCATTCGCTAATAATCACCTGCGCGTGTTCAAAGACACCAGCGGAGAAGTCACCGCCAGCAGCGTCACAAGACTTGACGGGCACGACCGACTTTCAGAAATGGCCCGCCTTCTCTCGGGTCTCGCGGACTCCGAATCCGGTCTGACGCACGCTCGTGAGCTGCTCGATCTGGCTGCAATTACAAAAAGTGTCCGTCCAGAGTAAAACTCGTCGTTAAATTTCGGCGCGTGACGGATTAACAACCCGGCTCGCTGATAGAGTGAAATCCCGTGGAAGATACTTCGGGAACAGGCGTAACAAAGCACATTTTCGTGACGGGTGGAGTGGTCTCCTCGCTCGGAAAGGGACTGACCGCCGCGTCACTCGGTAACTTGCTTACCGCTCGCGGACTCCGTGTCGTCATGCAGAAGCTTGATCCGTACCTCAACGTGGACCCGGGAACGATGAACCCGTTCCAGCACGGTGAAGTGTTCGTCACCGACGACGGAGCAGAAACCGACCTCGACATCGGACACTACGAGCGCTTCCTCGACATCAACCTCTCGCAGGCTGCAAACGTCACGACCGGTCAGATTTACTCGCAGGTCATCGCCAAAGAACGACGTGGTGAATACCTCGGAAACACAGTTCAGGTCATCCCGCACATCACCGACGAAATCAAGCGTCGCATGCGCCTCCAGGCTGAAGACAACCCCAAGCCCGACGTCATCATCACCGAAATTGGCGGCACCGTCGGCGACATCGAGAGCCTTCCGTTCATCGAAGCAGCACGCCAGGTACGTCACGAACTAGGCCGTCGCAACGTGTTCTTCGTTCACGTCTCGCTCGTTCCATTCATGGGAGCTTCGGGCGAACAAAAGACCAAGCCCACCCAGCACTCGGTTGCCGCACTTCGCTCGATCGGTATTCAGCCAGACGCTCTCGTACTTCGCTCCGACCGCCCAGTCACCGAGAGCAACAAGACCAAGATCGCACTCATGTGTGACGTGGATGAGCGTGCCGTCGTTAACGCAATCGACGTGCCCAGCATCTACGACATCCCCACCATGCTTCACACTCAGGGGCTCGACACGTACATCGTCGAGGAGCTCAACCTGAAGGCGGGCGAGGTCAACTGGGGTCCGTGGTCAGAACTGCTCAATGCTGTACACGACCCGGCACACGAAGTGACCGTTGGTCTGGTTGGCAAGTACATCGACCTGCCCGATGCGTACCTGTCGGTTACCGAAGCCCTTCGCGCCGGTGGATTTGCACACGGCACCAAGGTCAACATTCGTTGGATTCCGTCGGATGACTGTGAGCACCCAGAAGGTGCTGCCAAGGCGCTCGGAGAGCTCGATGGCATCTGTGTTCCCGGTGGTTTTGGTATTCGCGGTATTGAGGGCAAGCTCGGGGCTCTTCGCTTTGCGCGCGAAAACGGCATCCCCGTTCTCGGTCTGTGCCTCGGCCTCCAGTGCATGGTCATCGAGTACGCCCGCAATAAGGCAAACCTCGCTGGTGCATCCTCGACCGAGTTCGATCCCGAGACTCCGGTTCCCGTCATCGCAACGATGGCTGAACAGGTCGACATCATCAACTCGGGCGACATGGGTGGAACCATGCGCCTCGGCCTGTACACCGCGGCACTCGGCGAGGGCACTCTCGCGGCCGACCTGTACGGTTCAAACAGCATCGAAGAGCGTCACCGTCACCGCTACGAAGTGAACAACACCTACCGCGACCAGATCTCTGCGGCAGGCCTTGTGTTCTCGGGTACTTCGCCCGATGGCCAGCTGGTCGAGTTCGTTGAGCTTCCGCGCGATGTTCACCCGTTCTACATTGCAACGCAGGCGCACCCCGAACTTCGTTCGCGCCCGAACGTGGCTCACCCGCTGTTCGCAGGTCTCATCGCCGCATCTCTCGAGCGTCAGCAGGCTAGCCGTCTGTTCGACATCGAACAGGCTTAAAAACGTGACTGATGGGCTGTTGCGCGATGAGCGTGTCAGCCTGCCTGTGTCGTCTGCGCGCACTATTTACAACGGTCGCGTCTGGGATGTGCGTCAAGAAGTTTTTGACTATGCCGGCTTAGAGCTGACCCGCGACTACGTTGCCCACACGGGCGCAGTCGCTGTTCTCGTTCTCGACGACGATGAGAACGTTCTCGCGATTCAGCAATACCGTCACCCGGTGCGACTTCGCGAGTGGGAGATTCCCGCTGGCCTGCTCGACATGGCGGGGGAGTCACCCCTCGAGTGCGCCAAGCGTGAACTCGCAGAAGAAGCTGACCTCATTGCTGCCACCTGGCACCTGCTTGCCGACTACGCCACGTCACCAGGCGGCAGCGACGAAATCATCCGCATTTATTTGGCACGCGATGTGCGCCCCACCGACGCACCCCACACTCGTGAGGGTGAAGAATCCGACATGGTCGTCCGGTGGGTGCCACTTTCGGTTGCAGTCGAGTCTGTGCTTGCAGGGTGCGTAAGCAATTCGATTTTCACCATCGCAATGTTGAGCGCCGAGGCCGCGCGCAATCGTGGATGGTCGACCCTGCGTGAACCAGACGAACCGTGGACCGCGCAGCAGTGGCGGGATTCCCGTGAGCGCCCCTGAACAGCAACTAGATCGCTATCTGCGTCACGTCACGATTGAGCGCGGGCTCTCGTCGAATACGCAAGCTGCTTATCGCCGTGACCTCAGCGCCTATCTCGAATGGTTGAGCGCTGAGAGTATCGACGATTTGGCGCAGGTGAGCGTTCCTGTCGTCACGAACTATATGTCTTCACTGGCTACTCGAAAAGAATCGCCACTGACCTCCACGAGTCTGTCGCGCACGCTGAGCTCCATTCGAGGTTTTCACCGATTCCTCGTTGAAGAGGGCGAACTCACTGAGGACATCACGACGGATGTTCGTCGGCCCAAGCTCCCCAAGGCGCTGCCCAAAGCGCTCACGATCGATCAGGTCGTGGCTCTTTTGGGGGCGGTCTCTGGCGATGACCCGGTAGCAATCCGCGACCGCGCGTTTCTGGAGTTCATGTACGCCACCGGAGCCCGAGTCAGCGAGGCAACCGCTCTCAACGTCGACGACGTCACCGCCATTGATGATTCTGTTCGAGTGCGCGGTAAGGGCAGCAAACAGAGAATTGTTCCCCTTGGTTCGTATGCCAAGAGCGCCCTCGACGAGTATCTGGTGCGAGTGCGTCCGCTGTTCTCGGCAGAGGGGCGTTCGACACCTGCGCTATTTCTTGGGCCGCGAGGTGGGCGGCTGTCTCGACAGAGCGCCTGGCTCATTATTACTGCTGCCGCCGAAAAGGCTCACCTGACCGCTCACGTATCGCCACACACGCTGCGACACTCGTTCGCAACGCACTTGCTCGCCGGTGGAGCCGATGTTCGAGTCGTTCAGGAATTACTCGGTCACGCTTCCGTGGCAACCACACAGATTTACACCCAAGTAACCGCCGATACGTTGCGCGAAAGTTATCGAACATCACACCCTCGCGCCGTGCATAAGAACCAATAGACTTGGCACAAGTTTTAGCGACAAGCGCGTGAGCGTACGTACAAGAAAAGGGAACATTCAATGGCGACTCAGACGTTTCGCAGGGGGCAGAAAATCGGTCCCACCGGCCGACCAGTTCGCGAGTTCGCCGTTCCCGCAGCTCTAAAATCGCACGGCCCTGCGCGCATCATCGCGATGTGCAACCAAAAGGGTGGCGTCGGTAAGACGACGACCACCATCAACCTCGCTGCATCGCTTGCCGACTACGGTCGCAAGGTGCTCGCAGTTGACTTCGATCCTCAGGGCGCGCTCTCGGCGGGCCTCGGAGTATCGGCTCACGATGGCCCCACCATCTACGACCTGCTGCGCGGCACCGAGAAAGACACACACGCGGCGATCAAGAAGACATCTGTTCCTGGTCTTGATGTCATCCCGGCCAACATTGACCTGTCCGCTGCTGAAATGAACCTGGTCAACGAGGTCGGTCGTGAGCACATCCTGGCCGGTGTTCTTCGCAAGGTTAAAGATGACTACGACGTCATCTTTATCGACTGCCAGCCGTCGCTTGGTCTGCTGACTGTCAATGCGTTGTCAGCTGCCCACGGTGTCATGATTCCGCTCGAGTGCGAGTACTTTGCCATGCGCGGTATCGCACTATTGCTCGACATCATGGATCGCGTGCGCGACCGTGGCCTCAACCCTGCACTCAAGCTGGATGCGATTCTCGCAACCATGTACGACGCTCGTTTGCTTCACTCGCGCGAGGTTATGGAAGAGCTCGTCACGAACTTCGGCGACACCGTTCTCGAGACGGTCATTTCGCGCACGGTTAAGTTCCCTGATGCTTCAGTCGCGGGTATCCCCATCACGCAGTTTGCTCCCGAGCACGCTGCCGCTGAGGCCTATCGCACCGTCGCTCGTGAGCTCATCGCTCGCGGCGCTATCGCCTAACCCGTTTCTTTCGTGTCTGAGTCACTGACCGAGGAGCTTGAGGGCTCGAGTGGATTCCGTCTCGCCGTAGGCGATTTTGACGGCCCATTCGACCTGCTCCTATCGCTCATCGCAAAGCATGAACTCGACATCACCGAGGTTGCTCTCAGTGTCGTCACCGATGAGTTCATCAAGTACCTCAAGAGTCTCGATCCCCTCGAAGAACTAGATCAAGCAACCGAGTTCCTTGTCATTGCAGCAACGCTGCTCGACCTCAAGGTCGCCGGTCTGTTGCCGCAGGGTGAGCTCGTTGACGCTGAAGATGCAGCACTGTTCGAAGCTCGTGACCTGCTCTTTGCTCGCCTTCTTCAGTACCGCGCGTTCAAGGATGTCGCTCTGTGGTTCAACGAGCACCTAGAAGCAGAGTCGACTCGTCACGCTCGTACCGTACGTCTTGAAGACAAGTACCGCTCGAAGGTGCCTGAGCTCATTTGGCACACCAGCCTCGATGACTTTGCTGCCATTGCAATGCTTGCCATGGCGCCGAAGGAAATCCCAGTTGTGGGACTGGACCACCTGCACGCACCGCTGGTGAGCATCCGCGAACAGGCGGGCGAGGTCGTAACCAAACTGCGTGCGAGCAAAAAGCCCATGACGTTCCGTGAGCTCATTGCGGATGCCGCTGTTGCGGGAGTCATCATCGCCAGGTTCTTGGCCGTTCTCGAGCTCTACCGCCATGCTGCGATCACCTTCGAGCAGCTTGAACCACTCGGTGACTTGACCATTACCTGGACCGCTGACAATTGGTCCGACGACAAACTTGCCAACCTAGGGGCTGACTATGACCGATAACTCGACACCTCTCGACATTGCACGCGCTATCGAAGCGATTCTCATGATCGCTGACGAGCCGCAGTCGATTGTTTCGCTGGGTACCGCTCTGGGCGCACCCGTCAAAGACATCAAGTCAGCTCTCGCAGACTTGGTCGCTGACTACGACGGCGAAAACGGGGGAGTCCGCCGTGGGTTCGAGCTTCGTGAAGTCGGCGGTGGATGGCGCATCTACGTTCGCCCCGAGTACGACGACGTCGTGGGCGACTTCGTTCTGACCCAGAATCCCACCAAACTTTCGCAGGCTGCGCTCGAAACGCTCGCAGTTGTTGCCTACAAGCAACCCATCAGCCGCGGACAGATCGCTCAGATTCGTGCCGTCAACGTCGACACGGTTGTGCGCACGCTGGTGAGCCGCGGGCTCATCACAGAGGTTCAAACGGATGCCGAGACCGGCGCAATTCTTTACGGCACGACGGATCTGCTGCTGACACAGCTCGGTATCAACAGCCTGGAAGAATTACCACTGATTTCGCCACTCCTGCCTGACGCCTACGAAGGTTTCGACGTCGATGCTGCCAAATAACCCCGACGGAACACCCGGGGGAGTTCGCCTTCAAAAGGTGATGGCGGCCGCTGGTGTCGCGTCTCGTCGCGTAGCCGAAAATCTCATCGCAGAAGGTCGCGTGAGTGTGAACGGCAAAATCGTGACCGAACTTGGTACTCGCATCGACCCAGAGGTCGATCTGGTTAGTGTCGACGGTCAAGCCGTTCAACTGGACACCACAAAGCGCTACGTCATGCTCAACAAACCGGTCGGCGTGGTGAGCACGATGAAAGACGAGCAAGGACGCCCCGACCTGCGCCAGTATGACGCACTCTACGAAGAGCGACTGTTTAACGTTGGCCGTCTAGACGCGGACACCTCGGGTCTGCTCATCATGACCAACGATGGCGAACTCGCAAATGTACTTGCGCACCCCAAATTCGGCGTTCAAAAGACATACATTGCCAAGGTTCGCGGCATCGTGAACGGTCAGACCCTCAAAAAATTGACCACCGGATTCGAACTCGAAGACGGCGAAATCAAGGCCGATAAAGCTCGAGTTCTGTCATCCTCAACTAAGGAGAACACATCCTTGGTCGAGATCACCCTGCACTCCGGCCGCAATCGCATCGTTCGACGCATGATGGCCGAGGTTGGGCATCCGGTGCTCGAACTTGTGCGCCGACAGTTTGGGCCCTTGCACTTGGGCACGCTTGCCTCGGGACAGGTGCGAGACCTCAGTAAACTAGAGCGAGGACTGTTGCTGACGCTTGCGCGTGAGGCGGCCGAGTAAACCAGCAGCGGGAGGTGCACATGATTGAAAACAATGCTGTGCGCCTGAACTGCCAGGTGCGCGTTGTTGGCGCGGGGCTTCTCGGTGCGAGCATCGGTCTTCGTTTGGCTTCGCAGGGCGTCGATGTCATTCTCGCCGGATCTTCGCCAACCACCCTCAAACTTGCCGTCGACTTGGGCGCTGGCCGCCTCGCTACCGAGGGCGATTCTCCGAAACTGATCGTCGTGTGTGTTCCGCCGGATGTCACTGCTGACATCATCGCTGCGGAACTGGCCGCCTACCCTGATGCCGTCGTCACCGATGTCGCCAGCGTAAAGCTCGAGCCGTTCGAAGAACTCGTTCGTCGTGGCGTTGACCTCACGCACTACATCGGGTCTCACCCGCTTGCTGGTCGCGAAAAGGGCGGCGCAATTTCGGCACAGGGCGACCTTTTTGTTGGCCGTCCCTGGGTCATTTGCCGCGATGAAGAAACCCCCGCTTGGGCTCTCGGACTGGTTGAAGACCTCGCTGCCGACCTTGGTTCGGTGGTCATCGAGATGACTCCGCAGGCCCACGATGCTGCTGTTGCGCTTGTTTCGCACGTTCCTCAGGTTGTGTCGAGCCTTTTGGCCAAGCAGCTAGAAAACGCTTCGGATGACGCCGTACGTTTGGCAGGGCAAGGTGTTCGCGACACCACTCGCATCGCTGCCAGCGCTCCCGAGCTGTGGATTCAGATCCTGAGTGCGAACGCCTCCAACGTGGTCGAGATTCTTGAGGCTTTCCGTGGTGATGTCGACAAGATGATCGATGCTCTGCGCGATATTGATGCTCAAGGCGCGCGCACCACTGTGGTCAGCGAGCTTGCCGCCGGAAACGCTGGTGTCTCGCGTCTGCCCGGCAAGCACGGTCAAACTCGTAAGTTCACGGCTATCACCGTGCTCGTGGATGACAAGCCCGGTCAGATTGCTCGTTTGCTCACCGAAATCGGCGAGCTCGACATCAACCTCGAAGACATGCGCCTCGAACACGTCGAGGGTGCAGCGCGCGGTCTGGTCGAGCTCACGGTTCTGCCTGATGTTGCGCCGCGCTTGGTTCGCGAACTCGAGGCTCGCAACTGGAGTGTGCACCAGTGAGCGCGTTCGTTGTAGCAATCGATGGCCCTGCTGGTAGCGGCAAGTCGAGCGTGAGCAAGCTCGCTGCGGCCCGTCTTGGTTTTGATTACCTCGACACGGGGGCCGCGTATCGAGCGGTCACCTGGTACGTGCTTGAAACAGGAATTGACCCTGCAGATTCAGCGGCGGTCATTGATGCCCTGCCCGGTTTCGATTACTCAATCGGCACCGACCCTGACAACTACTCTGTTCGCGTTGGCGAAACGGATGTCACCGCCGCCATTCGCGAACAGCGCGTTGCTGCAGCAGTTAGCTTCATTGCTCGTGTTCCTGAGGTTCGCGCTCACGTCAACGGCATTTTTCGCGCAATCCTGAATGGATGTGCCAAGCAGGGCATCATCGCTGAAGGCCGTGACATCACTACCGTTGTCGCCCCCGATGCGCCGGTGCGTATTCTGCTCACGGCAAGTGAAGAGAAGCGGGCCGAGCGTCGCGCTGCAGAAATTCCTGCTGCCGGGGCATCCGACACTCATGCTGCTCTCAAAGCCCGGGACTCTGCGGACTCCAAAGTTTCTGATTTTCTCGTGGCCGCCGACGGCGTTCACACGGTCGACTCGACCAACCTCGACCTCGCGCAAACGATTGACGCCGTAGTCGCACTCATCACACAGGGACAATCTCATGGCTGAAAATTTTGACGACGAATTTGAATTTGAAGGCGACGACGATCTTGTCGAACAGCTTTCTTCCCTTGATGACGACGTAGCAACCGCGCGCGCCAACGCGCTGCGTATCGGACTCGAAGAATACGACCTCGAAGACGATGACATCGACGTACTTGAAGCCGTCACGAACGACCCCGACGCGATTACCTACTTGCCGGCGCTTCCGGTGCTTGCGGTTGTTGGTCGACCCAACGTTGGTAAGTCGGCTCTCGTCAACCGCATTCTCGGTCGCCGCGAAGCAGTCGTCGAAGACACTCCCGGTGTTACTCGCGACCGCGTTTCATACAAGGCGGAGTGGAACACTCGTCGATTCACGCTGGTCGACACCGGTGGATGGGAACCCGACGCAAAGGGAATCAACGCTTCTGTTGCGGCACAGGCGGAGGTCGCGATCGACCTCGCAGATGCAGTGCTCTTCGTTGTCGATGCAAACGTAGGCGCAACAGCCACCGACGAGCACGTCGTTCGTTTGCTTCGCAAAACCAAGATTCCCGTGTACCTCGTCGCCAACAAGGTCGACGACGCTCGCCAAGAGCCGAACATCGCCACCCTGTGGTCGCTCGGTCTGGGAGAGCCGTACCCGGTCTCAGCTCTGCACGGCCGTGGTGTTGCCGACCTGCTCGACCTGGTCGTCGGCAAGCTTCCCGAGATTTCGGCAGTTGCCAAGCAAGAGATCGGTGGCCCTCGTCGCGTAGCCCTTCTTGGACGCCCCAACGTCGGCAAGTCCAGCCTTCTCAACAAGACTGCTGGTGAAGAGCGCGTTGTTGTCAACGAACTCGCCGGCACTACTCGCGACCCCGTCGACGAGCAGGTCGAAATTCTCGGTAAGGTCTGGACCTTCGTTGACACCGCCGGTAT
>JBDKLU010000026.1:0-5048 GCA_039795475.1 Actinomycetota bacterium
TTGCCGAGATCTTGCCGAAGACCGGGCCCCACGAAGGTGCGGTAACCGGAGCAACGAGGATCTCACCCTGGACGAGTTCGCCGAGCTGGTCGGGGCTCATGATGACACGAGCCTTACCCTCAACAACACCGCCAGAAGCAGCCATACCCTTGAGGCCGTTCTTCAGACCGGAGTCTGCGCCAAGCCACTGCTGAACCTGCTCGGTCGTGATACCCCACAGCATGACGGTGAAGGGCTCGTTGATCTCTGCCGGCGGCTCGTTGAATGCAGGCGCGGGGCGCTGCGTAGCGAGTGCGTCAATGATCTTCGTACGACGTGCGATCTCAGCAGGCCAGTAGGTCGGTCCAACAGGTGCGGTGCCGACGCCCCAGGCGTTTGCGTAGTCGAACAGAACGGGGCGAACTTCGTCGCGGCTCAGGTAGAGGATGTCCTCTGCCTTGCCCCAGAAGCCCTCGTCAGCAAGGAGCTGGCCGAGCTGACGAACCTTGCGCCAGAAGACACCCATGGTCCAGTGCTCGATGTAGAAGTTGTGGTCCTCAACGTAGGGGTACACAACGCGAGCCAGACCGAGCTTGCCCATGAAGGTTTCCTTAGCTTCGCCATCGAGTGCCGATGCGTAGCCTTCGGTGATCTCGTCGCGCTCTGCGATGAGTTCGTCCTTCGGGCGGTGCAGACGCTCACCCTTGGCGGCGCGTGCAACGTAGTCGGAGATGTATCCGACGGGCAGGTCGAGGTTGTCACGCCAGTAGACGTCGGTTCCGTAGAAACCGTTACCTACGGTGTAGTTGAACCACGGGTCCTGTGCCTTCTCGAATGCCTTGAGCCATTCAGCACCGTTCGAGTGACCCTCAACAGCAGCAAGAACCTTAGCTGCGTCGTCACCGGTGAACAGGTCGGTCAGACCAAGCTTGACCGCGAGGTCAGCGAGGGTCTTGAGCTCGTCGTCCGGACGGAAGAGAACCGAGTCAACACCCATAACCATCTTTGCGATAGCGAGGTCGGGGATGCCGGGGAATGCTTCCTTACAGAACATGAACAGGTCGAGGTACGCGACGTAACCAAGGTTCAGGAACTCGAAGTGACGCTCCCAGTTCTTGTAGCAGAGCGAGATGAGACGGTCGTAGTCGTCGAACAGCTGAACCGAGGGGTCCATGCCCTTACCGCTCTTGATGTCCTCGAGAGGAACCATGTCGGGGAGCTTGGTGAAGTTGATCGAGTCGATCTCTTCAATGTTCTTCAGAACATCCTTGCGCCAGTTCTCGAGCAGTTCGCCCCAGTTGCCGAAGTAGTGACCAGCACGCTCCATGAAGTGAGGAACGCGGTCACCGATGAGCTCAGGTGCGACACCGACCGGGCTGAAGTAGTTGTAGCCCATGTGGATACGGAAGTCGATACCGTTTGCCGGAGGAATGATGTAGTGACGCGTGTTGTACGCACCGAGGCAGCGTGAAGCGAACTCCACACCGATGACCTCGAACGGCTTGAACACGTTGGGCCAGTGCTGGCTGTCACAGAACCAGAACTTTGCTTCCTCCTGCTTGCGGAGGTTGTCCTGGAAAACCAGGTAATAGGGGTACAGATCCTGCCATCCCTCAGCACCCTTGGGGGTCTTTACGCTGTAGGGGGACGGAAAGCTCTTAGCGGCTTTAGGCGCCATTGCTTACTGCCTTTCGTAGTTTGTCTCAGATGGATTGTGGTGCGGTGGAACAGTGGTGCTTGTGCGGGATTAGCCGCGGTTCATGCTCGAGAGCATCGACTTGGTGATGGCCTCGATTCCCGAACCAGCAGAGACGATCTTTGTCTCTACCTTTTTCTGCGACCAGACCGTCTCGGGACGGCTCTGGAGCAGAAGTACATTTTGTCCAGCGGGCAGGTCATCGTCGATAGCCCACTCGACATCCTGAACACTGCCGTAGTGCTTTTCAGCGGCCTTGGCCAGCTTTGCAACAGCAATGATCTCTTCCTCACTCAGACTCGGTGAGCTGCGGCGAGGTTCTTCGATTTCTTTGCGAGCAATCGAGCCGTGTCCGGTGGGGACGAGCTCTTCGTGCTTGTCGGAGATGATGCGGTTGACGACCGACATCATGATCTTGTCGAGCAAGAAGTTGTCGGGGGTAACTTCGCCCGATACAACCATCTCGCCGAGACCCCAGCTGGAGTCGATAACGATCTTGGTACGGTCACCGTTGCTCGGGTCGATCGTCATGGCAACACCTGACGAACGCGAGTTGACCATCTTCTGAACGGCAACAGCGATCGACAGACCTTCGTCGGAGATGTTGTTAGCCAGGCGGTAGGTGATTGCACGCGACGTGTAGAGCGAAGCCCAGCACTCACGAATCTTCTGCAGAACGTAGGTCTCACCCGTGATCCAGAGGTAGGTGTCCTGCTGTCCTGCGAACGATGCGTCGGGGAGGTCTTCAGCGGTTGCGCTCGAGCGAACAGCTACGGGAACCTCGCCGCCACACAGTTCCATGAGCGTGTTGTATGCCGAGTGAACCTCGTTGTAGACGTCGTCGGGTACAGGCTGCGTGAGGATGAGCTCACGAATCTGCGCCGAACGGTGGTCGAGATCTGCCACGTTGTCAGCGTCAAGCCCAGCAAGAATCTCCTTGATGTGTGCTTGCAGCTTGGGGTCGTTCACGACTGCGTCGTATGCCTCGGTCGTGACGGCGAATCCGGGAGGAACCGGCATGCCGGCACCCGTCATGATCGCGAGGCTGGTGCACTTACCGCCGAGGCGGTCGTGCTCAGGTGTCTCGGTGCTGTCGAACGGGAACGTGTAAAGCGACATTGCTTTCCTTGTCTTGTCTGTGGTGGAACGAGAAGTGGATCTGGCTGTTACCAAACGACCGGAACGGTCAGCGGAACACGGAACGAGAGGTTGTCACCGAACTCAATCTGTGCACCCTCTTTCATCTTGAGTCCGGGCAGCTTGGCCGAGAGCTCTTCGAGAGCAACGCGGGTCTGCAGCTTTCCGAGCATGTTTCCGATGCAGTAGTGGATACCGAAACCGAACGACAGGTGCTGACGAGCATTTTCGCGCTCGATGTCGAACTTGTCAGGGTTCTCGAACATCTCGGGGTCGCGGTTTGCCGAACCCATGATGAGTAGAATCTGCGAGCCCTCGGGGATCTCAACACCGTTGACGACTGCGTCCTTCATCGCGGTACGACGCCACGCGAAGATCGAGCCAGCAGAACGAAGAACCTCTTCAACCGCACCTGGAATCTTCTTGGGGTCTGCCTTGATTGCTTCCCAAGCATCCTGGTTGATCATGAGCTGACGAACAGCGTTCGAGATGAGCGTGGTCGTGGTCTCGTGACCAGCAAACAGGAGGCTGTAGAGGAACGATGCAATCTCGTGGTCCGAAATCTCGTCGCCGGCAGCCTGCAGGTTGACGAGGTCTGTTACGAGGTTGTCACCAGGGGTGACCTTTGCGTCTGCAACGAGCTTCTGGCAGAAGTTCCAGTACGCAACCATGTTGCGTGCGTGAGGAAGCTGCTCTTCGTCGGTGAGGTCTGCCCAGGTGAGAGTTGCGCGGCTGGTTGCCCACTCCTTGACCTGGTCGATCATGTCGTGAGGAACACCGATGAGTTCAAAGATGGTGATGGTGGGCAGGTCGTAAGCCAAGTCGGGAAGGATGTCGCCCGAGTTGGTGCCCTTTGCGATCATCGCGTCGATGAGGATGTCAGCGTTTTCGCGAATGAGGGGCTCAAGAACCTTGTAGCGACGAGGCGTGAATGCCTTCGTGGCTACTGCACGAATGCGGGTGTGCTCCGGTGGGATGCGAGCCGAAAGGCCCGAGTATGCGGTGAAGCCACCGTCAGCCATGATCTTCTTTGCTTCTGCACAGAGCGGACGAATCGGTGACTGTGCGTCTTTCGACGAGAAGGTCTCCCAGTTGTCGAAGACTGACTTGACGTCTTCGTAGCGAGAGATGACAAACATGTTGATGCGGTCGTCCCACATGACGGGTGCTTCTTCGCGCAGCTCTTTGTAGGCGGCGAAAGGATCAGTCAGCTTGAAGGGCTCGAAACCGTGGTAATTGTGACCAAAAGTTTTGGGTTCAGCGATTGTCATGAGAGTTCCTCCTTGAACACGAATGACTAAAGCATCCACCCCAAAACAGGCGAAACCTACAAATCGTTCTCATTCAATGAGAATCGAATCTGCTAATTGACTCGATTAGCCCACAATTCGGGTTGGGCCACCCGACATCGCTGCTTCGATGCGCTCAACAGTGCCTTTGAGCAGGGGCATCAAACGCTGCACCTCGCGATAGCGAACAACCTCAAAAACCAGGCCGACAGAGGCAACGACCTGACCGTTGAAGTGCACCGGCAATGCCATCGAAAGCATGCCCATGCGCATTTGCTCATGCGTGACCGAATAACCGTCTCGACGAACATCCTCGATGATCTCTTTGAGAACCTTGGGGTCGGTCACGGTCTTGGGAGTGGGTGCTTCAAGCTCGCGCTGCAGGTAAGCGTCAACAAACCAATCAGGTTGCTCGGCCAGGAGCACACGACCAACAGCCGTAGCGTGCATCGGCAGGCGCCCACCAATGCGGGACACAACCGGCATCTTGCGTGAGCTGTAAACCTTGTCGACGTACAGCGACTGCATGCCATCACGAATCGCCATGTGAACGTTCTCGTGAGTCAGGTCAAACAGATCCTGCAAGAACGGATGCGCGCGGTCACGAAGTCGACGACCAGCCATCTGACCGAGCTCCCACACACGGAACCCGATGCCGTACTTGCCGTCTGAGCCGCGACGCAGACCGCCCCACTCTTCAAGCTCACGCACCAAGCGATATGTGGTCGACAGCGGAAGGTGTGCACGTTGCGCGATTTTGGCCACCGAGAGCGAGCCCGTGGAGTTTTCAAACGCGGCAAGAATGGCCAACGCTCGCGAGGTAACGCTGGCACCGGCTGATGCGTTTTCTGGTGCTGGAGTATCAGCCACGCGTCACCTGCCTTTCGTTACCGCTTCGTTGCGCGCTTAATAGTCTCACGCTGGCAGGTCGGACAAAAGTGCGACCC
>JBDKLU010000027.1:0-23601 GCA_039795475.1 Actinomycetota bacterium
AGCTCGTATCGTCCGCCGAAGTTCATTCCTGCAGCTGGCCTCATTTGTTAAGCACCGCCTCTAGCACTCGCTTTGCAACGGGTGCGGCAATGAGGTTGCCGTATCCGTTCTTACCCATTCCTCCACCGTTCTCGACGAGAACAGTGACTGCGTATTTGTGGGGGCCATCGGCGGGAGCAAATCCGGTGAACCACAGAGTATTGGGTTGTGCCCCGTTCTCTGCAGTGCCAGTTTTACCCGCCACAGCTACTCCATTTATCTTCGCATTACTTGCTGCGCCATTGTTGACGCCGTTCACCATCATTTGTGTAATTGTTGTCGCAGTTTGCGCGCTGATGGGCTGCCCCCACAGTCGGGGAGCGAACGTTTGAACTGGCTTGCCGTTTGAAGCCGTGACCGAGCCGATGACGTTCGGGTACATCAGCTTGCCTCCGTTGGCGATGGATGCCGAAACCAAAGCGATTTGGAGTGGCGTGGCTCGCACATCGAACTGCCCGAAAGAGGCCAATGCCGTCTGTGGTTCGTCGAGGTACTCGGGGAATGTGCTGGCGGCTGCCCGCATGGGAATGTCGAAGGTTGTGTTGAACCCGAATTTCTCAGCCTGGTCCAGGATGGCCTTGCCACCGAGCTGCATGCCGAGTTCGGCGAATGGAATGTTGCAGCTCAAGCGCAACGCATCTGCGAGGGTGACGGTGGCGCCAGGCCCGCAGGTTGTTCCGCTCGAGTTTGAAATCCAATTATCTGTCTGCGGAAGTCGGAGTCTGGCCGGGTTGGGGAAGCGGCTTTCTGGTGTGTACTTGCCCGATTCGAGTGCAGCCGAAACCATCACGAGTTTGAACACGGAACCCGGCGGGTTTTGTTTTCCGTCGATGGCTCGGTTGATCAGGGGGTTGGCCGGATCGTTGATCAGCTTGTCGTATCCGTTGATGACGGTGTCTGCATCATGAGATGACAACACGTTCGGGTTGTACGAGGGCTTCGAGACCATGGCCAAGATCTTCCCGGTCTCAACTTCGGTCAAGATGACAGCACCCTGATAGGGAGCCATGGCATCCCACGCCGCTTTTTGCGCTTTAGCGTTGAGCGTCAACTCAACGGAGGCACCCGTAATCGGGCGACCGGTCAGAATGGCGTTGAGCTGGTCGAGGAACTGCATGTTGCTCGTTCCGCTGAGCACAGAGTTCATGGCAGCTTCGACGCCGGTAATTCCCTGGTTGATGGAGAAGTAGCCCGTGGTCTGTGCGTAGAGCAGTGGCTGAAGGTACGTGCGTTGGTAGCGATAGTCGTCGTCAACCGGAAGCGACGCAACAATGGGTTTGCCTTGAACGAGGATGCTGCCGCGCTTGGTTTTATAGCTGTCGTAAAGAATGCGAGTGTTGCGTCCGTCTTCGGCCATCGCGTCTGCTCCGACGACCTGAATGTAAGACAGAGCCAGCAGCAGGGCCATGAACATACCGAAGATCACAATCGAGACGCGCTTAAGCTCGCGGTTCATCAGCTGACCACCAACCCAGACTCGCGGCGGCTCGAGTCAGACAGTCGAAGCAGCAAAGCCACGATCATCCAGTTGGCAACAAGCGAGCTACCACCGGCTGCCATGAATGGCGTGGTCAGACCAGTCATGGGAATCAGGCGAGTGACACCGCCGATGACGAGGAAGCATTGCAAGGCAATAACGAACGATAGGCCGACGGCGAGTAGTGTGCTGAAATCGTCGCGACCGGCAAAACCGATGCGGAGGCCACGAGCGATGAGCAGAATGTACAAACTCAAGACAGCGAAAAGGCCGACGAGACCGATCTCTTCACCCAGACTCGAGATGATGTAGTCGCTTTGTGAAACCGGGGTGATGTACGGCATTCCTTGGCCGAGTCCGGTACCGAACAGTCCACCGTGTGCCAGACCAAAAAGACCCTGAACGACTTGGTAGGAGCCACCATCGGCGTTGTAGATGTCGGGATTGAACGCGTCGTACCAGTTCAAGAAGCGTCCGTGCACATAGGACAAGAACTGATTGGCTGCGATTGCACCGATCACGATCATGCTCACACCGATCATGACCCAGCTCACTCGACTCGTGGCCGTGTACAGCATCACAAGAAACAGGCCGAAAAAGAGAAGACCCGTACCGAGGTCGTGCTGAGTGACGATCACGGCCATCGAAAGGAACCACACCACGATGATGGGCCCGAGATCTCGACCGCGTGGAAGACGAACACCGAGAAACTTTCGGCCAACCATCGACAAGCTTTCGCGATGCGAAACCAGGTAGCCAGCAAAGAAAACAGCGAGAGCAATCTTGGCAATCTCACCCGGTTGGAATGTCAGCGTTCCAATCTGAATCCAAACCCTGGCGCCATAAATCTCTTTACCGATGAAAGGCAGAGCGGGTAGAAGCAGCAGCACAACCGCGAGAAGACCGGCGGTGTAGGTGTAGCGCTGCAGCGCTCGCGGATTGCGAACGAGAACAACCACCGCGAAGGCGGCGCCGATAGCCAGTGCACTCCACGCGACCTGCTTGGTTGCCAATGCATCCCAGCCGAGAAGTTTCTGATGCAGGTCAATGCGATAAATCTCTGCGATACCGAGCCCGTTGAGCAATACCGCTATTGGCATGATGAGCGCGTCGGCTTGGGGAGCGACGAAACGCATGGTGACATGCAGCAACGCGACCAGAACAACGATGATCAGGCAGAGGCCAAACGGGTGAGGGTCCGCGTGGCCAAAAACGCCGAATTGGACGAACAGAATCGCGGCACCGCTGATGGCGAATGCTGCGACAAGCAGAGCAAGCTCGATATTGCGCATGCGCTGAGACACGCGAGGTGCGAGCAGCTTGGGAATCTGGCCGGTGTCGACGCTGGGGCCAGTTACGGGCGCGCTAACCGACACCTGTCACCAGCTTTGAAACGTGATCGACGACGGATGCGAGAGCAAGCGCCGTGTCTTGAGTCGAGGCCGTGTAAATCACTAATCCGACGACAATCGCGGCGACCAGGATTGCAATAAGCAAGCCGATGAACACTCGCTTGCGACCGGTGGCGACGCGCGCTTGCTCGGCTGCGTGCTCAGTATCGAGCTGAGCGATGGGCAGACCACCGGTGTGCACCGGCAAGCTCAGCGATGCAGCCCGAGGAACTTCGGTTGTTGCACCCTGTGCAGGAAGCGTGCGCAACGGGTTTTCTCCGGAAGCGGACCCGATAAGTTTTGTCGCCTTGGCGGTGGTGGTTTCGAGGTCGCGGGCGACGACAACTGTGACGTTATCGGGGGCTCCCTCGGCAAGACTTCGCGTGACCAGCTCGTTGGCAAGGGTTTGCGGAGCGCCTTGCTTTGAGAGCACCGACTGGATGTCTTCATCGGGAACGACTCCGGTTAGCCCGTCGGAACACAGCATGAATACGTCGTTGGTTTCGAGCGCGATGATGTCGACATCGATTGTCGGCGAAGCATCCACGTCTCCGAGCACGCGCATGAGCACCGAGCGTCTCGGGTGAACAGCAGCTTCGTCAGGCGTGATTTGACCGGTGTCAATCAGGCGCTGAACGAACGTGTGATCGTGCGTCAACTGAACGAGGTCTGAACCTCGAAGACGGTACACACGTGAATCACCAATGTGGGCGACAACGGCCTGATTTCCCACACGAAGAATGACGCTGAGCGTGGTGCCTAGCCCGGCAAGTTGCGGGTAGTCATCGACAACTTTGATGAGCATCGCGTTGGCCTCGAGCATGCGTGTTCGAACGGCATCGCGTGCTGCCTCAATTGTTTCGAACTCACGGTCGAGCTCGGCAAGGTGATTGATGGTGATGTGGGATGCGACATCTCCACCGGCGTGACCGCCCATGCCGTCAGCGACAGCGAATAGGTAAAGACCCGCATAGCCGGCATCCTGATTCGTTCTGCGAACGCGTCCGACGTCTGATCTCGCACCACTTTGACTCATGACTACGCTCGAATCTCAAACGTTGTCGAACCGATCGTGAACGGCGTATTAAGCGGAACAGTCACAGCTTCGCCGATCTTTTTGCCGGCAAGGAACGTACCGTTCGTCGAGCCGAGGTCGCTAAGAATCCACGCACCGGCACGGTGCTCAAGACGAGCATGGTGAGTCGAGGTGTAATCGTCACGGATCACGATGGATGAATCACTTGAGCGCCCGATGCTCAGAGGCTTGGTTGTCAGGGCGATCGACTCACCTTGTTTCGGTCCGGACGTGATGACCAGCTGCAGGGGTGCGTTTGACTCCGAAAGATTTACCTGCGCCGTGGCATCCGAGGAGCCAGCAGCGGGTCTGGTCGAAGGAAGAAAGACACTTTTCTGATCCGCCGCAACCGCACGAGCGGCTTTCGGTGTGACCATGCGCTTGACCTTCTGGCCGAACAGGTCACTGCGAACTGCGTATACGACGAAGAACACAAAGACCCACAACGCCACGAGAAACGCGACGCGAAAGACCAGGAGAAGGAACTCGCTCATCAGGAGGTTGCCGCCTGAGGAACAAGATGGAAGGTCACTCGAGTCGAACCCATCTCTACAGTTGCTCCAGACTCGAGCGCTGAAGAGGTCAGTTTGCGACCATTGAGAAGAGAACCGTTCGTTGAGCCAAGGTCGTTGACCTGCGCGCGCGAACCATCCCACAGAATCTCAATGTGCTTGCGCGAGATGCTCGAGTCATTGACGGTGATGTCTGCGTCGGTACCGCGCCCGATGACGACGCGACCTCGTTTGAGCGGGTAGCGACGCCCATCGATATCGAGCACTCCTGCCCATGTCACGGTTCCGGTCACGCTCTCGCTCGTAACTGCAAGTAACCCGATCGAGAGTTCATCACTGTTTGCCAGAGTGATTTGAATCGGCCCGGAGAATTGATAACCCTGCGTCTGTGCGTGCTTTGTGAGCTGACGAATCAGTTCGTCGATGAGTGTCGGCCCCATGGCAACCATGCGGTCATAGTCAGCGCGAGCCATGCTGATCGTGAAGATGTTGGGAACGAGGATGCGATCTCGCGCAACGACCGAAGACTTGGTGTCCACTTCGCGACGCAGAGCGGCGGTGAGTTCGACCGGCTGCACACCCGACTTGAAGGTCTTGGCGAAAGCGGTGTTTACAGCTCGTTCGAGACCGTGCTCAAGTCTGTCGAAAAAGCCCACGCGTCATCCTTGTTGTCTAGTAGCCCAGGGGATAGGCGTTCCCCATATTTTAGTTGCGGGTAGCTGGCAACTGCCCGAACCCTAGCCCCGTGGCGGGCTGAAAGTAACCCGGGCTTCGAGGCCGTGCGGAGCACGCGGACGAAGTTCCGCGCGTGCAGAGCTTGCTTTTGCGAGTTGAGCGACAATCGCCAAACCAAGACCACTTCCGGGAGTCTCAGATGAAGCTCTCCAGAAACGGTCGAATGCTCGTTCGCATTCCTCCGCCGTCATTCCGGGACCCTCATCGGACACGCTCAATGTGATTCCGCTGTGGTCGCTAGAAACTCGCACGAGCAACAGCGAGTTAGCCGGGCTAACTGAAAGGGCGTTGTCGATGTAATTGTCGACAATCTGTTCGATCGCGGTGGGAACCGCACTTACGGGTGCGCTAGCCGGGGCATCGAGACGCAACATGACTGAATTCTCATCGGCAAGGGGTTGCCAGTGGCTTACTCGCTCAGCCACGATCGTTGCAAGATCGAAGGTTTCTGTAGCGACACTTGACGCTTCACTCCGGCTCAGTGCCAGCAAGCCTTCGATGATGTTGCTGAGTCGGTCGGTTTCGGCTTCAGCTGCCCGAAGCCGCTCGGCGGCTCCTGACGGGTCACTCTCGATGAGCTCGCTCGCTTTTTCGAGTCGAAGTCGCAAGGCGGTGAGCGGAGTGCGCAGCTGGTGAGAGGCATCCGAAGCAAACGACTTTTGTTGGTCAATGAGTGCTTCGAGTCGGCTCGTCATGGTGTTGAACGAACGAGCAAGGTTTCGTAGCTCGGGTGCACCCGGGCCTTCATCAGCGCGTACGCTCAGGTCACCATCCGCCAAGTGCTCGGTAACCGTCTCGAGGTCTTTCAAACGACGAGTCACACCACGCGCAAAGTAGGTTCCGGCGATGGCCGCCAAGATGATCGTTGTCAGCGCAACGAGCGCGAGAACCCACACTTGATTGTTGACGGCGTCAGTGACCACCTTTTCGGGGAAGGTCAGGCGAATTGCGCCCAGGATGACATTGCCGTTGTAGACGGGCACTGTCACGTAGAGCAGATTTTCTTTGAGGCTCTCTGAGTAGCGAACGCCCTGCACAATTTGACCCTTGAGAGCAGCGGCGATCTCGGGGCGCGAGGCAAATGATTGACCAACTTTGAGTTGATCGTCGTCGCTCGTGACGATGGCTTTGCCAACCGCGTTCACGATCACGATTCGGGCGCCACCGTTCTTGTGATACGTCGCGGCAAGCTCGCTGAGAGCTTTACTGTTTGTCGCTGAAGGGTTCCACAAAGCTGACTGGCTGCGGCCGGCAAGCACGAGCGCGTCACGTTGCAGGGTGCCCGTGATTTTGTTCTGCTCGTTCTGGTGCATGTACATAGCCAGCGGAACGTCTTGTACGAGCAAAACGAGCAGAGTTACCGCGGCGATGGCAGCGATGAAGCGTCGTCTCACGCTGGGCCACCAAAGCGGAAGCCAACACCGCGGACCGATTCGATCCAGGATGCAGAACCAAACTTCTTGCGAATTGCGGCGATGTGGGCATCCAGAGTTTTCGAGGTGCCGTACCAGTTGGTTTGCCAAACATCGTGAAGGATGTCTTGCCTCTTGTAGACAGCACCCGGGTCTGCGCTCAAGTAGACGACGAGCTCGAATTCTTTCGGCGTCAGGTGGATTTCTTGGCCGCCGAGTTCGACGCGTTGCGTGCGGGTGTCGACGATCAGTCCGTGAACTTCGCGAACAGCCTCGCTCGAATTTTCTTGTTCCGCTGAGCTCGCCGTGCGACGAGTCACGGCGCGGATGCGGGCAACGAGTTCACGCATGCCGAATGGTTTAACCATGTAATCGTCAGCGCCCATTTCTAGGCTCAATACTCGATCGATTTCATCGCCGCGAGCGCTGACAACGATGATCGGCACCTGAGAGGATCCGCGAATTTCGCGGCAAACATCAGTTCCATCCATATCGGGTAGACCGAGGTCGAGGAGCACGATGTCGACGGGGTTTTCGGTTTCTGCCGTAGAGATTGCAGCGACTGCGTCTCGTCCGTTGCTGACGTGGGTGACGGTGAATCCGGCGGCCAAGCCGTCGAGAATTCCGGCGGCGACCGAGGGGTCGTCTTCCACGAGGAGTACGCGCATGTCTTTATTCTCGCCGGGTAAGGCTATGCGTGAGCTGAATGCGCCCCGAAAGCGATCAATATTGGATGATTCTTGGACGACTCGGTGGCATCTGTGGGGCTGCCGTCTCCTAGCCTTGAAGCATGAAACCGTACTTCATTGCCGCCCTCTCGTTTGTTGGCGTGCTCGGCTCTGCAGCAGGAGCTATGGCAATCAACAACGACACATTGACGCATGGCGGTAGTGACCTCACGGAATCAGCGAGCCGTGCACTCATCTCTACCTCAACGGTAAACCCCGACGGAACCCTGTCAATTGACGGTGGAGGTCCGGGTGCCGTTCCTGGCGACCCTGGCGCAGTCGACGGTCAGACACCTGGTACCGATGCTTCCGGTGCACCACTTCCGCCACAGGCACTGACAAACTTGCCAACGCTCAACTACAACGGAACCACCGGCGGTTCAAGCGCTGGATCCGGGTCACAGTCGGGCAATTCAGCATCCGGCTCGAGTCGATCCGCTGCCCGACCCATTGCTACCCCTGCTGCCGGCAGCACCAGCCCCGTTAACGGTGTTACTGGTGGCTCAGCATCGGCAGCCCCAGCTCCTGGCGGCGGTTCAACTCCCCCAGTTGGTCGTCCTGCACGAGACTCACATAATGAACGTGAGCACGAAGGTCATCGCGGCGCCGAGGACCATGATGACAACGATGACGACTCACACGAATCGGATGACGACTAGGTCGGTACCTTCGTGATCCTCACAGATCGCCGTGCGGTTATGGGCGGTGAGACGGTCATCACCGTGGTCGGTGGTTCACAAGCGTTACTCGACGACGCCTTCTCTCTCGCAGACACGTGTGAACGAGCCTGGTCGCGGTTTCGTTCAGACAGCGAGATTTCAGCCCTGAATTCTGCAGCGGGGTCTCCCGTGAGCGTAAGCCCGCTCACGGCAGCGCTCGTTGCCGAGATGCTCGAGGGTTTTGAGTTGACCAGCGGAGACTTCAACCCGACCTTGCTACCAGCGGTTGTCCAGGCCGGTTACGCCGCCTCGCTCGTCGAGGAACATCGCGAAACGATGTTGGAGGCGACTGCGCATCCGTTCGATTCCCTCGACGAGATTGTGCTCACCCCCGACAGTGTGCAGTTACCCGCGGGCATGACGCTTGATTCGGGCGGAATCGGTAAGGGGTTCGCTGCTGACCTCATTGCGGCAGCCGTGATGGGTTCCGGTGCTCGCGGAGTCATGGTCTCGATGTCGGGTGACGTGGTTGTCGCCGGTGAGGCACCTCAAGCCGGTGGATGGCTACTTGGAGTCGAAGACCCATTCGACGATCGGGCAAGCGTTGACATTATGCGACTGCTCGAGGGAGCGGTCGTGACGTCGAGCCAGCTCAAGAAACGCTTCGGCGCTGCGCATCACCTCATTGATCCGCGCACCGGACTCAGCGCACAGACCGATGCACAAACCGTGTCGGTGATTGCTACGACGGGGGCTCGGGCGGAGGTCTTGGCCAAGTCGGGATTCCTGCGACCGACATCAGAATTTCTCCAGTGGCTTCCCGAGGTGGGCGCTGCAGGAATGGTGATTGATGTATCCGGTGAACGCCACGAGTCATCCAACTGGGCTGCCTACCACTGACCTCAAATGGCGCAGGGCCTAGTGCGCGTGATAGCCTCGACTCTTGTCGCGCGAGTGGCGAAATGGCAGACGCGCTGGCTTCAGGTGCCAGTGCCTTCACGGGCGTGCGGGTTCAAGTCCCGCCTCGCGCACGCGACGATAAACCCCGACTTCGGTCGGGGTTTTTTCTTGGGCGAGAGCCGAGCGCACGGTCGCGAGGGCGCGCCTAAACTGAGGTGGTGACAACCCACTCCAAGCTGACCCGATGGCAGCTTCTCGGCGCCGGAGGTCTTTCGGTTGCTGCGGGGGTCGCGATGGCCGCGCAGTCGCGAGTAAATGGCGAACTAGGTCGACAGATTCACAATGGAACCCTTGCCGGAACAATCTCAAACCTGGTGGGCTTGAGTTTCCTGGTCGTCATCATTGCAGCATCACCGGCAGGCCGCCGTGGCTGGATGCTCATGGTTGAGGCAATTCGCACACGCAAGTTGAACTGGCTCTTCACATTCGCTGGGACGGCGGGAGCAATCATGATTGCGCTCCAGGGCATGCTCGTCAGCGTGATCGGTGTCGCCCTGTTCACCGTTGCCTTTGTTGCCGGGAACTCGCTCGGTGCGCTGTTCATGGATAAGTGGGGAATCGGCCCGGCAGGAAAGCGAGCGTTGTCGACCAGGCGCATCACGGGAGTTGCACTGGGCATTGTTGCGGTGGTCGTTGCCGGTAGCGGACGCATAGGTCATCCCGACATGCTGTGGCCCATGGTGGTGCCATTCTTCGCCGGCGCTTTTGTTGCCTGGCAGCAAGCGGCAAATGGGCGCATCACCGCGGTCGCTCAAACGCCTGTGACGGGTACTTTCTTGAACTTCGTTGTGGGCAGTGGTGTTCTCTTGCTCGCCATGATTCCGGTCGGACTTATCGGCGGAGTGCCCGAGGCTTACCCCACTTCGTGGTGGCTTTACCTGGGCGGGCCGCTCGGCGTCTTTTTCGTGGCAACGACGGGTTTGATGGTTCGAGTCATCGGCGTGCTCGTTTTTGGTTTATGTGCCACTCTCGGCCAGCTCGTTGCAGCTATGGGTCTTGATCTGTTGTTCCCCGGTCAGTCGGCTGAAACGGGATCGATGCTTATTGGTATTGCGCTGATGGCTGCTGCCGTCGTGATTGCTTCTCTCCGACGACCAAAAAAGTCAGCTCAGTAAATCGCGCGGGTTAGCCGAGCAAAAGCTCGCGTAGCTGGTCGGCCGAGTAGACGGTCGACATGGCACCGGTCGCCTCTGCCGGCGAACCGTAACCCCACTCCACGATGATCGAGGGCACACCGTGAGCCGCAGCCCCTTCCACGTCGTAGATGCGGTCGCCAATCATCACGGCAAGCGAGGTGTCAGCACCGGCATCTCGAAGAAGTTCGAGTGCTCGACCAACAATGTCTGCCTTGCTTGAGCGTGTTTCATCCTCAGACGAACCAGACACGGCGGTCAGGTACTTCATCAAGTCGAAGTGTTCGAGGATGCGCAGCGTTTGTTCCTCGGGCTTGCTCGTCGCAATTGCCACAGGAATGCCCGCGGTCTGCAGAGACTCGAGCAGTCCGATGACACCCGGAAAAATAGCAGCGTCAAAAGCGCCGTCTTTGCGGTAGTCCCTGCGGTAAATCTCGAGAGTGTTGCGTGCATCCTCAAGGCTGAGACCTGCTCGCTCTTGAAGCGAGCTGAGAAGGGGCGGACCGATGTAGTGAATCAGTTCGTCTGCAGGAGGAACGGGGATCCCAACGTGCTTGAACGTGTCAACCAGCGACGTGAGGATTCCGGGTGCGGAATCGAGAATTGTCCCGTCGAGATCGAAGAGGACGGCGGACCAGGTGCGGCGAACAGAAGGATTCATAACTCGCGAGAGTCTACGCGCTAGAAGAGCCGACCTGAGGTGTCTTCGATGCCGCGCATTTCGTCGTAGTCCAAAATGAGGCAGCGTATTCCGCGGTCTTCAGCGAGAGTGCGAGCTTGAGGTTTGATTTCTTGCGCGGCAAAAACCCCGGTCACGGGTGCAATGTGCGGGTCGCGATTCATGAGCTCGAGGTATCGAGTCAACTGTTCGACACCATCGATTTCTCCGCGTCGTTTAATTTCGACGGCAACGGAATTACCGTCGGCGTCTTTCGCCAGGATGTCCACGGGACCAATGGCCGTGAAATATTCGCGGCGTACGAGAGTGTGGCCTTCACCCAAGCGGTCAATCTGTTCAGCGAGCAGGCGCTGTAAGTGTGCTTCGATGCCGTCCTTGATTAGTCCGGGGTCGTCGCCGAGTTCGTGTTCGAGTTCCGAGTAAATCTCGTAAATGCTGACCACGAGCATGTCGGCGGTTTTAGCGTGCTGAACTTCCCAGACCTCGGTCACGCCGGCTTCGATCTGGAGTTCGTCTGGCTCGCGTTTGGTGAGGTAGCACGGAGGGCTCATCCAGTTGAGCGGTTTGTACGAACCGCCATCTGAGTGGATGAGCAAGCTGCCGTCACGTTTGAGCATGAGCACACGTGTTGCCAGTGGCAGGTGTGCCGACAGCCGACCGGCATAGTCCACGGAACATTTTGCGATAACAAGTTGCACGGTTAGTTGTTCCTAATGAAAGAGACAAGCTCTGGTGTTGAGTCGATGACGACAAGCGCTCGCAGGGCTTCTTCTGGAGCGGAGTATCCCCACGTGACCAGTGCCGTCGGGACGCCGACTTCTTCTGCGCCGGCAATGTCCCAGCTTCTGTCGCCAACCATCAGGGGGGCGTGCAGGTTCGGATTTTCAAGCATCGAGAGAGCGAAACGAATCACATCTTCTTTGTCTTGACGTTCGATGCTCGAACCAGCGATACCGGCAAAGTACTGCGCAATTCCAAAGTGCTCGGCGCTGCGCTGAACCTCTTCCTGGGACTTGCTGCTGGCGATGGCAAGGGGGATGCCCGCGTCCGCAAGTTCGGCAAGAGCATCTGAAATACCGGGGTACAGGCTTTGGTTGCTCAGCCCGTCGCGGTGGCTCAGGCCGCGGTAGAACTGGCGAGCAGTCTCGACCTGTTCGTCGGGAAGAAAGTGCGACAGAGTGACGTGCATGGGCGGGCCGATGAACAGGCGCAGTGCGGCTTCGTCAGGAGGCGTGACCCCAAACTCGGTCAGGGTTTCACGCAGCCGCCCCAAAATTGCAGGCGCGGAGTCAATGAGAGTGCCATCCATGTCGAACAAAACAGGGCGCCACGGCTGCCCAGCCTCGGGTCGCTCGCTCACAGCAGTCATGGCGTTAAGGCTAGGCGACAACTCGTAGGCTTGGATACATGGCTAGCTCGCGCGTCTCTGGAATCGACACATCCGAACTTGATCCGCAGGTTCGCCCGCAGGACGATTTGTTCCGTCACGTCACGGGCAAGTGGATGCAGCGCACCGAGATTCCCGCGGACAAAGCCCGTTACGGTTCGTTTCACATGCTTGCCGAGGATGCTGAGCACGCTGTGCGCGCAATCATCGAAGATGCGCAGTCGGCTCAGGCAGACGCCAGCGAGAACCAGCGCAAGATCGGTGACCTGTTCGCGAGTTTTATGAACACGGAAGAAATCGAAAAGGTTGGTTTGACGCCTATTGCGAGTCAGCTCGCGATCGCCGGAAACGTGGCCACGATCTCTCAGCTACTCGACACGGTTGCTCGTCTTGAGCGTCACGGTGTTGGTGGGTTCCTGAATCTGTTCGTCGATAACGACCCTGGCGACCCCGAGACCTATGTGGTCTTTGCCGACCAAGGCGGTCTGAGCCTTCCTGATGAGAGTTACTACCGCGAAGAACAGTTTGCATCGATTCGCGAAGCGTACGTCGCGCACATTCAGCGCATGTTTGAACTCACGGATAGTGCGCTGCCCGAATATGCCGGGGAGCCCGCCGCGGTTCGCGCGCAACGCGTGTTTGAGCTCGAGACAGCAATTGCGTCACACCACTGGGACAAGGTTCGCACCCGCGACAGCATTGCCACCTACAACCTGATGACATGGGATGAGGTTCGCGCCCTGGTTCTCGGCACGAGTGCTGATCACGAAGAGGGTCGTCAGAGTGGCGAGGCAGATTTGGAAACCTGGCGCACCGCGCTCGCTGGGCCGAGCGACGCATTTGCTCAGCTCGTGGTTCGCGAGCCGAGTTTCCTCGAGGGGCTTGGCGAGCTACTGACCGAGCACCGTCTCGACCAGTGGCGCGACTGGCTGGCGTGGCAGGTTATCCACTCGTCTGCCCCGTTCTTGCCGGCTGACTTCGTCGCGGCGAATTTCGACTTCTACGGCCGCACACTCAGTGGCACCGAGAGCCAGCGCGAGCGATGGAAGCGTGGAGTCTCTGTTGTTGAGTCTGCTCTCGGCGAAGCAATCGGCCAGATCTACGTTGAACGCCATTTCCCAGAAGAAGCCAAGGCGTACATGGATCTGCTCGTCGCCAATCTCATTGAGGCCTACCGACAGTCGATTAACGAACTCGACTGGATGAGTAGCGCCACTAAGGAGCGCGCTCTCGACAAGCTCGACAAGTTCACGCCCAAGGTTGGTTACCCGGTGAAATGGCGTGACTACTCGGCTCTCGAAATTTCACGTCACGACCTGATTGCGAATGCTCGGAACATCGCTGAGTTCGAATTCGCTCGCGAGCTGGGCAAGATCGGAAAACCGATTGATCGCGACGAGTGGTTCATGACGCCACAGACCGTCAACGCCTATTACAACCCTGGTTTCAACGAGATTGTTTTTCCCGCGGCCATCCTGCAGCCTCCGTTCTTTAGCCTCGACTGGGATGACGCAGCCAACTACGGCAGCATCGGGGCAGTCATCGGTCACGAGATCGGTCATGGTTTCGACGACCAGGGATCACAGTTCGACGGCGATGGGTTGCTCACCGACTGGTGGACCGAAGACGACCGCGAGAAGTTCAATGAGCGGGCGGCAAAGCTCATTGCCCAGTACAACGAACTTGTTCCTGAAGGTCTCGACCAGCAGTACCACGTCAACGGTGAGATGACCATCGGAGAGAACATCGGTGACCTTGGTGGCCTCTCGATTGCATGGAAGGCTTACCTGCTCTCGCTAAACGGGCAGGAGCCTGAAGTCATCGATGGGCTGACCGGTGCGCAACGCTTCTTCATCAGCTGGGCTAACTCGTGGCAGCAAAAGTCACGTCAAGAAGAAGCGATCCGTTTGTTGGCAATCGACCCACACTCGCCACCTGAGTTCCGTTGCAACCAAATCGTTCGCAACATCGATCCTTTCTATGAGGCCTTCGGAGTGAGTGCAGAGGATGATCTGTGGCTCGAGCCGTCCGAGCGCGTCACTATCTGGTAGCAAGATAAGGTTTTTAGTTATGGCAACCCCTTCACGTCTTGATGCAGTCGTCGCACTCGCACAGCACCGCGGTTTCGTTTTCCAGGCCGGAGAAATTTACGGCGGCTCACGCTCGGCGTGGGATTACGGCCCCTTGGGCGTTGCCCTCAAAGAGAACATCAAGCGTCAATGGTGGAAGCACATGGTGCAGAGTCGCGACGACGTTGTCGGTCTCGACTCGAGCGTCATCCTGCCTCGCAAGGTGTGGGAAGCATCTGGTCACGTCGAGGTTTTCAGCGACCCACTGATTGAGTGCCAAAGCTGCCACAAGCGTTTCCGTGAAGACCACCTTGTTGAAGAGTTCGAGGAGCGCAAGGGTCGCGCTCCGGAGGGCGGCGTCGCCGGCGTTCCTTGCCCCAACTGTGGCAACAAGGGGACCTGGACTGAGCCCAAGCCGTTCTCGGGTCTGCTCAAGACGTTCCTTGGTCCCGTCGATGACGAAGCGGGCATGCACTACTTGCGCCCCGAAACTGCACAGGGCATCTTCGTAAACTTTGCCAATGTGCTTCAGGCTGCGCGCATGAAGCCCCCGTTCGGTATCGGCCAAATCGGTAAGAGCTTCCGCAACGAGATCACACCAGGAAACTTCATTTTCCGCACGCGTGAGTTTGAGCAGATGGAGATGGAATTCTTCGTCGAGCCCGGGAGCGACGAGACTTGGCACCAGTACTGGATCGACGAGCGTCTTGCGTGGTACGTGAACCTCGGCATCAACCCCGAAAACTTGCGTCTCTATGAACACGCCAAAGAAAAGCTTTCGCACTACTCGAAGCGCACCGTTGACATCGAGTACCGCTTTGGTTTCACCGGTAGCGAGTTTGGTGAACTCGAGGGTATTGCCAACCGCACCGACTTCGACCTGAAGACGCACTCGGAGCACTCGGGCAAAGACCTGTCGTACTTCGATCAGGGCAAGAACGAACGCTGGACTCCGTACGTCATTGAACCCGCGGCTGGTCTGACTCGCTCGCTCATGGCGTTCCTGGTCGACGCGTACCACGAGGAAGAAGTGCCCAACGCAAAGGGCGGCACCGACACCCGCACTGTTCTTCGTCTCGACCCTCGCCTGTCCCCAATCAAGGCAGCCATCTTGCCCTTGTCGCGCAACGAGCAGCTCTCGCCCCTGGCGAAGGAGATTGCAACCGAGCTTCGTCTGGACTGGAACATCGACTTTGACGACGCCGGCGCAATTGGCCGTCGTTACCGTCGCCAGGATGAAATCGGTACTCCGTTCTGCATCACCGTCGACTTTGAATCACTCGATGACAAGGCAGTGACCATTCGTCACCGTGATTCGATGCAGCAGGAGCGCATCGCGATTGCGGACCTGCACGGTTACCTCGCTCACGCTCTTCGCGGAGCTTAATCGTGGCTCGCGGCGCAGACGTCTTTGACGTCGTCGTCGACGGTCGCGACGCCGCCTCATTGCTCGCGGCCCGAGAGTGCGCGCGCTTTGGATTTCGAGTCGCCGTTATTGACGACCCGGATGCGTGGATGTTTACGCCCGAGGATTTCACCGCTCACGGCGATGCCATTGTTGATCTGTGCGCGGAACTCGGTGTCGCCTATGAGGTCACCGATCAGAGCCTCGAGACATTGAACGTTGCAGGCATTCCGGTGAATCCGTTCAGCCCTAGCGTGCGTGCGAGCGTCGGCTGGTCGGGAGCGTGGCGCATCTATCTGGATCGTTTGCGACCGCTGTTGCAGATCGGTAACGAGATTAATTTCGACAAGCTCGTGCGACGCCGTTTGGGGCAACGAGCCTTCGAGAAAGTTGTTCTTCCTGAGGTGAACCGGCTATTCGGCATCAGCTCTGCAGATGTTCCCGTTACTGCGCTAGCCCCCGGTCTGCCCGAGGCGATGAGTCGGGCAGGCTCGCTCACCGGTGGAGCACTCGAACTCATCGCGACCGACCCCAAGTGGGGTAAGCGTGTTCGAATCGTCGGCGGAACCGCGGCACTCATGGATGCATTGAACGCGGCCACCGAATACTTTGCTGTTCAGCGCGTGACGAAAAAGCGTGGCGAGAAACTCACCGCCACGGTGTGGATGCTCGATGTCGCCACGACCCCTGCGTCACCGTCGTGGGAGCTCGCAATTCCGCGCGCGAGACAACTCGCAGAAGACGCCAGAACGCAGCTCTTGAGCGATCCAGAAAATCCACCCGTAGGCCCAATCGATTTAGCGCGATAGACTGAATACATCGCATATATGCGATTTTCGGAATATACCTAAAGGAGCGGTTATGAAGGGCAAAGTTCTCTTCGTCGCAGGTTTGGCAGTGGGCTACGTGCTCGGTACGCGTGACGGTCGTCGTCGCTACGAGCAGATCAAGAGCGCTGCACAGAACATCTGGGAGTCGGAGCCCGTTCAGTGGGGTGCGACTCAGGCACGCGAGGCGATCGGCGACGTTGCCGACATCGCTATTGCTGGAGCCAAGAAGGTCATCAACCAGGCAACGGCTACCAACAACATTGATAAGCCCGCAGCAAAGCGTCCGGCCGCAAAGCGCCCTGCCGCCCCCGCCGCAGCCAAGGCAAGTACGACGGCCGCACCGGTGACGAAGCCCATCCCCACGGTTGAGCCATCGGCCCGCTCGCGTGCCGCAGCACCCAAGAACCCGTCGTCGACCGCTAAGTAATCATGGCCACCCGCAAGCCCGATATTGATGGAGACGACCCCCGGTCGCTCTTCACGTTGCTGCGTGAGCTCCCCGGTCTGTTCATGGACCTCGCTCGGGGAGAATTTGAACGCTTCAAGCGCGAGATGGCTCGCAAGCTCAAGCGCGTCAGTCTCGGTGCCATTTTGGTCGCGACCGTTCTTATGCTCGGCTCGTTCTTACTCGGCACGCTGATTCTTGCGGCGGTCTATGGTCTGCACGAGTTCATGCCGGTGTGGGCTGCTGCTCTTACGGTGTCAGGAGTCATTCTTGTGGTCATGGTCGTGCTGTCGATCATCGCGGTCAACCTGTTCAAGCGAAACGCGCCACTGCCAACCGAGACCTTCGACTCGCTCGTTGCTGATGCGAATGCACTGAAGGGCCAGGGTGAGTATGACTTCTTCTAAGCCTGAAGAATTCGAGACCGTTTCGTTCGTCGAGACGCTCTCGCGTAAAGAGCTCGAGGCCCACCTTGAAGCTACTCGCGCAAAGCTCGCGAGCAACCTGGATGCCCTCGAAGACAAGATGGATGTCCCTAAGCAACTCGACAAAGCGACTCGTCGTTTGCGCCGAAAAGTTCAGACTATGAAGCAGGATGCCCCACTGGCACTCGCCGGCATCGTCGCGGGTGCGGTTGTTGCGGTTGGCATTACGGCTTACCTCATGGTAAAAATATCCACGCCTAAGAAATAGGTTCGTAGCTCCCCGTCGATGATGACGTGCACTGCACCTGAGGTCTTTCCTCACCTGCAGTTTCGCTTTCCACCTCGACGGAAAAGCACCTGATGCGTATCCGTCGTCCTGACGAAACTCGAGATGACACTTACTAACCCGACTGATGTACGACCCCTTGGTGGTCGTCGCATCCTCATTCCCCGCGGGGGACCCTGGGGTAATGCGCTTGCGTCAGATTTGCGCGCCCTCGGCGCGACATCGGTTGTCGCTCCCATGACGAACTTTGTGGTTACCGACGACGCTGCTGGTTTGGCCAAGGCGCTCGCCGACCTCGAGTCCGGTGCTTTTGACTGGGTGACTTTTACTTCTGGAACCACCGTCGACGTGGTCGCCGCGTATCGAGCCGTGATCCCTGAGTCGACCAAGGTCGCTGCCGTCGGTGACACAACTGCCGCCGCTCTCGAAGCCGCCGGCTATCGCGCCGACCTCGTTCCTTCTGATGACAACACAGCGCACGGTCTGCTCATTGAGTGGAACGCGGCAACCGGAGGCGTTGTTCCTCTTCGTGTTCTCACGCTTCGAGCAGAGGGTGCCGAGCCCGTACTCACCAAGGGCTTGATTCGTATCGGTCACGACGTGCACTCGGTTGTGGCCTACCGCACCATCGGTGTGGATGTTGACCCCGCAATTATCGAAGACGTTCGTTCGGGCGGTTTCGATATCGTGCTCGCTACGAGTGGATCGGTTGCTCAGCAGATTGCCGAACAGTTCGGTGACATTCCGACCAAGACCTTGATCGCCTCGGTTGGACCACGCACAGCCAAAGACGCTCGATCGTATGGTGTGCGCGTTGACACCGTTCTTCCCATCGAGAATGAAGCACTGCTCAAGGCATTGACCGCCTCTGCACTGACCCTCGCCTAGGCGGGGGCTTTTTAGTGAAAGCTCGTTAGGCGACGCTGGCTGCAGTGCCGGCGTGAACCTCGCACACCGGATCGGGGCAGTCGTCGCATACGACGAGTTGAGTTCGGCACGACGAGTCGATGCAGTTGCGCATACGGTTTGATGGCTCACCGCAGCTGACGCACGTGCCCACGAGCGCGGCGCCGGGAGCGAAGTCCATAGCCACGCGTCCGTCGAATACGTAGAGCGAGCCTTCCCACAGGCCGTCGTTGCCGCGAGCCTCACCGTAGCGAACGATGCCACCGTCGATTTGGTAAATCTCGTTGAAGCCACGCGCCTTCATGAGCGGCGTCAGGATTTCGCAACGGATGCCGCCGGTGCAGTACGTAACAATCGGCTTGTCTTTGATGTGGTCGTACTTGCCACTTTCAAGCTCACGAACAAAATCGTGTGTGGTCGTCACGTCGGGAACGATGGCGTTCTTGAAACGACCAATCTCGGCTTCCCAGCCATTGCGTCCGTCGAAGAACACAACCTCGTCGCCGCGTTCGGCAACCAGGGCGTCGAGCTCGGCTGGCTTGAGCTTTACTCCTCCACCGACAACTCCGTTCAGGTCGACCTGAAGCTCATCGGGTGTTCCAAAGGCGACAATCTCATCGCGCGCCTTCACGCTCAGTCGGGGAAAGTCGAGGCTTAGGCCGTTTTCATCGAGGCCGGTTCCCTCGCTCCACTTGGCATCCATCTTTTTGAAGCCGGGGTACTCGCGGGTCTTGCGCAGATACTTCTTGACGTTGTCGAGGTCGCCGCCGACAGTGCCGTTGATTCCGTGCTTGGAGATCAGGATGCGCCCGCGCAGGTTGAGCCCTTCGCACAGGTCTCGCTGCCAGAGTCGCACGGCCTCAGGGTCGGCGACGGGAGCGAATGCGTAGTACAGCAGTATTTTGGGAACAGCCACGGGTTAATGGTAACTCAGTGGCCACTCAGCCGTATTGACAATCGTTCGCAATAAGGGTTACCGTCGAGTTGTGAAACCGAATTGGCTACGACGTGCCTGGATGCGCATCCAGTGCGCCAACAAGACCGTGTGTGTTGCGGTCGTGGTGGTTGCCGTCGTCGGAACGGTTGCGGTTCTGTCGGGTTGTTCCTCACCCGCTCCCAAACCAACCGGTCTCCACGTGGTGGCGACCACCACCCAAGTGACCGACTTCACAACTCAGATTGTGGGTTCGGCGGGAACCGTCACCGGAATCATCACGGCGAATCAAAGCGCTCACTCGTTTGACCCGTCGGCCAAGGTGCTGCTCGAGATGTCACAAGCCGACGCTCTCGTCATCAACAGTCTCGGGATCGAGCCCTGGCTCTCCAGCGCCATAGACGCTTCCGGATTCCATGGCACGGTCATCAACGCAACCAACGGAATCTCGGTTGTCGATCAAGATCCACATGTCTGGACGTCGATTACTAACGCTCAAATGATGGTGAAAAACATTGCTATCGGTCTCGCCAAGGTCGATCCAGCACAGGCAAACGTCTTTGCCGAGAACGCAGCGGGTTACGAAGCGCAGTTGGATTCGCTCAAAACCTGGGCAACCGCGGACATCGATCAGATTCCCGCCTCACGGCGACTGCTCGTGACTAACCACGATGCCCTCGCCTACTTCGTGAAGGAATTCGGCATCACGTTCGTGGGCTCGATCATCCCGTCGTTTGATGACAACGCTGAGCCGAGCGCCGCCGAGATTGACCAGCTCGTTGCCAAGATCAAAGCATCTGGTGCGAAGGCAGTTTTTTCTGAGTCGACTATTTCGCCCAAGCTCGCACAAACCATCGCCGCCGAAGCAGGTGTAGCTGTTTATTCGGGCGAAGACGCTCTGTACGCAGACACGCTCGGACCAGACGGCAGCAACGGCCAAACCTACATCGACGCCACGATTCATAACGTGCGTGTTCTCGTTACCGCCTGGGGCGGCACCAACCTTCCACTTCCAAAGGACCTCTCATGACATCGCAACGACTGCTCAACCTTGATGACGTCTCGTTCGCTTACGAAGGGGATGCAGCACTCACGCATGTGAACATGCACATCGATCCCGGTCAGGCTGTTGCCATCATCGGCCCCAACGGCGCGGGAAAGTCGACGATGCTCAAGGGCGTCCTCGGAGTGATCCCGCTCGTGGCTGGTGAGATGACAGTGTTTAGGCCCAAGAAGGGACGCGGTCAGTCTGGCCGAATCGGCTACCTCCCACAGGACGACGACATCGACTCAGAGTTTCCAATCACGCTACGCCAGGTTGTCATGATGGGTCGCTACCGCCGCCTCGGCTGGTTCAGGTTCCCGGGAGCCGACGACAAGCAGGCTGTTGCAGATGCCCTCCAGGTGACGGGCTTGACCTCCCGCGCGAACGTCCGCTTCGGCACGCTCTCTGGTGGTCAGCAGCAGCGCGGCTTGCTCGCCCGGGCCTTGGCAACCAAACCATCTCTACTTCTGCTCGATGAACCGTTCAACGCTCTCGACCAGCCGAACCGCGACGCGCTCATTGACACACTCAATGATTTGAAGCGCCGCGGCGTGGGCATTCTGCTCACCACGCACGACCTCGAGCTGGCGCGCGAGGTGTGCGACAGCATCCTGCTCGTGAACGGAACACAGGTCGCTTTCGGTTCGCTCGACGAGGTGCTCACGCTCGAAAACCTGCAGGAGGCATTCCAGGGTGTTCAGGTCGAGGTAGACGAACACCAGGTCGTTATTCCGGGGCACTCGCACTAGTCATGTCATTCATCGAGATTCTGAGCCAGGCATTCACGCTGCCTTTTATGTGGCGTGCCGCAGCCTTGCTCGCAGGTCTCACCCTGGCCGCCGGACTGATCGGCGTATTCGTCAACCTGCGCGGACTCGAGTTTCTTTCCGACGGCTTGACGCACGCGGTCTTTCCTGGAGTCGCAGCCGGCTTTATGGTTGCCGGAACCGGCGGAGTGCTCTGGGGCGCGATCCTCGCGGCCGCGGCAGCAACCGTTTTTCTCACCTTGCTCTCCCATCGCAAAGTCACATCGGATGCGGCAATCGCGATCATGCTGACCGCGATGTTCAGCATCGGTGTGATCATCGTGTCGAAATCACACAACGTAGCTTCGTCGCTCGAGCAACTGCTCTTCGGGCACCTATTTACAGTCACGACGACCGAAGTGATTATCACGCTCATCGTGTGCGCGATTGCGTTCGCCCTCGTATTGGCAACTTTGCGCGGTCAGGTCTTCGCCGCCTTTGACGCGCGCGGAGCGCAAGCCTCGGGTTACCGACCGCTCGGTCTCTCGCTCGTTCTCAACATCGCTATTGCCTGCGTGGTGGTTGCAGCATCGATCGCTGTCGGCAACTTGCTCGTACTCGCAGTCATCATCGTGCCCGGTGCCATCTCGCGAATGTGGACCCGCGGCCTTGGTGGACTCTTCGTCGGGGCAATTATCTTCGCCGTCGTTGCAGCCACCATCGGTCTGCTCGCAAGCTTCACTGTCTCTGTTGGCGCCAACGTGGCAATTCCTGGCGGTGCCAGCATCGCCATCGTGTTCGTGCTCGGCTACCTGCTTTCACTAGCAGTGCGAGCCATCGTTCCCGACCGGTCACAGCAACTGGCGAAGCGGGGTGAGCAATGAGTTACTTTGATCGCGCCCTTATCGCTGTCACTCTGATCGGTGCCCTCAGTGGCATCGTTGGATCGTTCATCGTGCTTCGCCGTCGCGTGCTCTTTGCTCAGGCGCTTACCCATGCGACCTTCCCCGGTGCGGTGGTGGCAGCGCTCATCGGCATCAATATTCAGGTTGGCGCAATCGCGGCCTGCGTCTCGATCATCATTCTGCTGACGCTGATCGACCGACTCCCGCGTCGCGGAGTACAAGCAGCAACCGGAGTTGTTCTGGCTGGAGGGTTCGCCGGTGGAGTGCTTCTCCAGGCGCTAAACCCGACTGCGCCCATCCAAGTCGACGCGTACTTGTTCGGCTCGGTGCTTTCGACCACCACCACCGACCTGTGGGTTTCGGGCATCGCCCTCGCCGTCACCGTGGTCTTCATGCTCGCTGCTGGTAAGCAGCTGCTCTTCGCCATCTTTGACCCGGCCGGATACCGCGGTGCCGGCTACGACCCGGGCGTAATGGATGCGATTCTGCTCGTGCTCACCACGCTCACGGTTGTCACCGCAATGCCAGCGGTCGGAGCAATTCTCGCCATCGCGCTCATCGCCGGCCCAGCAGCGGCTGCCCGACTGGTGACGCGTTCTGCAACGGGAATGGTCATCGTCGCCCCAGCCTTCGGTGTCGCATCCGGACTCGTAGGTCTGAGCATCTCGCGCATGTTCGAGGTCAGCGCGGGAGCATCCGTTGCCCTCGTTGCCGCACTCATCTTTGTTATCTGCCTGGCGGTCTCGTCGCTGCGCTCGCGAACAGCGCGCACGAAGCCCAAAGTCGGAGCAGAAAACCTCGACACCGGACTCATTCGTATTCAGGCGGGAGCTCACTCGTGAAGCGAAACACCTGGCAGCGTGAAGCGGTCGTCACCGGACTAAGTGAGCACGACGGCTTCATCAGCGCACAGGCGTTGTTCGCCAAGTTACGCGATGAAGGGTCGACGATTTCACTGGCGACGGTCTACCGCGCCTTGACCGATCTGGTCGGAGAAGAGCAGGCCGACAGCTTGCTCTCGCCCGAGGGCGAAAACCTGTATCGAGCCTGCAGCTCGGGGGAACATCACCACCACCTTATTTGCCGATCCTGCGGAGCGACTGCGGAAATCGACGCCGAGCCCGTCGAAGCCTGGGCAAAACAGGTAGCAGCAACGCACGGATTCACCCAGGCCCAGCACGTGGTCGATGTCTTCGGTTTGTGTGCCGCCTGCTCACTGACGTAGACTTGACCCTTGGTTGAGTGAAAATCCTTACTCAGCAGTACGCAGGGGAATCAGATTCCACTTGGAATCAAGAATCTTCGAGCGTGCAGACAAGAGATCTTGGGTGTGGCATTACGACCACACGGTATTGGAAGGAATACGCACATGGCAGCTAACTGTCAGGTGACAGGAGCCACTCCCGGCTTTGGTCACA
>JBDKLU010000028.1:0-2619 GCA_039795475.1 Actinomycetota bacterium
TCGAGCCGACTCCCTCCAATGTCGCGGTCGGTCTGTTGGGTGCCAAAATCAACACCAACCTCACCTCAAACCTCACCGGTGTCTACAACAACAGCGATCCGCGAGCCTATCCCTTGTCGTCGTACTCGTACATGATCGTGCCGACGGCAAACGAGAACAACTTCACCAACGAGAAGGGTAAGACGCTCGGCGCGTTCGCGTACTACTTCTTGTGTGAAGGTCAGCAGCAGGCCCCTGCACTGGGCTATTCGCCGCTTCCGATCAACTTGGTCAAGGCAGGCATCGCTCAAATCAAGCGGATTCCCGGCGTAGAGACACAGAGCTTGGACATTGCAAAGTGCAACAACCCGACCTTCTCGGCCGACGGCACAAATACGCTCGCGAAGAATGCGCCGCAGCCCTCGGAATGTGACAAGCAGGGAGCGACTTCCCAGTGCACGACCGGAACCGGTGGCGCTGCCGGCGGATCGAGCGGAGGAACTGACTCTTCGGGAACTGGCGCCTCCACTGACGGTACGTCAACCGATGGAACGGGCGGCACCGGCGGGGCATCAATCAGCGGTCCAATGTCGTGTAACGCCGATACGGGCGAATGCGTCGCAGTTAATGCCGAAGCGGTTTCCGTCGAAGCTGAACCCGCCTGGGGGCCCGCACAATCCGTGATGGCCGGTGCCGTTGCACTTCTTGTTCTCATCATCTTTGTTCCGCCAGTGATCAACCGCGTGCTCAGACGAGGAAAGTAACGCCCGTGAAAATCGCAGTGCATCGCACCCTGGGTCGTATCTTTGTCTCGGCCGGACTCGCGCTCGTCATGGGCGCGAGCGCAACCGTATTTGTCGATGTCGCTCCAGCGCACGCGGCAGTCGGTGACGATACATCCAGCGCCGTCACGGTCTCGTGGCGCACTGGGCACTCAGACGCATCGAATCCGGACTACAACTCCTTCAAAGATTTGGTCGTCAAGGTCAATCAAACGCGCAACCTCGCGCACCAGGGCATCGCGATTTCCTGGACTGGTGGAATTCCCACCTCCCCTCTTGATTACTCGACTGACTACCTCCAAGTCATGCAGTGCTGGGGAGACACCCCCAAAAAGTGTCAGTACGGTTCGCCCACAGCTCAGGTCGAATCACAGCTTGGTTATCTCACGGCGAGCCGGACGATTGACCGGACACTTGATACTCGGCAACCGGTGGATTCAACAACCACGATTCCGGGGGCGCACCCCAGCTACGCGTTTCCATTCACCAGCGTCGATGGTGAATCAACGTTTCAGTTTGCTGACCTCTTCAATAGCGCGACCACCAACGAGGTGAATGCCGCGAGAACGAGTTCAAACGGCACGGGGTTCGTTAACTTTGAAGTTCAAACGACGCTCGAAGCGCCCCACATGGGCTGCGGCGGAGACACCGTATCGGGCACTCCGCGACGTTGCTATCTCGTCATTGTTCCCCGAGGGCACCTCGATCCAACCGGTGCGGCTCCTATGGACTCGAGCGGGCGCGTCGGCGGCTCACCCCTGAGCGCATCAGCATGGCGCAACCGGATCACGATTCCTCTCGACTTCGTCTCGGTCGGACACCAGTGCCCATTAGGCCAGAACGAAAAGCGCGTCGTAGGTTCCGAGGTCATCTCCAAGGCGATGACCTCATGGCAGCCGGCGCTGTGCGACTCAGGAACAACCTACGGTTTCTCCATGATCGGTGACGATGAGGCGCGTGGTCAGATTACGGGGGAGGATCTCGGCGCTTCGCGCATGGCTTTCGTGAGCGAAAACGTGACCGAAGACAGCAAATGGGCTAAAGCGATTGACTACGCCCCCGTGGCTCAGTCGGCAATCGTCGTTGCCTACAACATTGATTACTCGCTCTTTCGCAACTCCAGCCTCTACGCGGCCAAGAACGGAACCAAGGTTCGCAACCTCAAGCTGAATCAACGTCTGGTTGCAAAACTGCTGACGCAGACTTATCGCGAGGATAACCCTGGGGCTGGTCTCGACGACGCGGTGATTCGACACAATCCGAGTAGCCTCATCACAGACCCTGAGTTCTTGCAGCTCAACCCAGACTTCGCCGATTTCACGACTGTGTATCCCGAGGGTCTGCTCGTGCAGTTCGGGAATGCGGATGTCATCAAACATGTGTGGATGTGGATTCGTTCCAACGCCGACGCCCACGCTTTCCTCACTGGGGCACCGCAGGGACACTGTTCTTCCGGGGCAGGTCGGCGTGAGCGTCGTTTACGGTCGCCAATTCAGCTATGGCGCAACTTTTAATGGCATTGGAAGCCTCAACGAGGGCGACACAATCACCGCCGTCACCGGGCAGGGAAAGTCTGAGTTCACGGTAATTGGCGTTCGCTACACAGGTGACGCCCTTCCTGAACCTCCCGCCACCGACGAGGGACGTTTGACTCTCGTCTCGGCATCAGGAATTCCCCTTTTCCCGACAGGTGCCGTGCGTGTTGACGCCCAGTTGGTCGGTGCAGCCAAAGCGACTCCGCTTGAAACCTTGAGCTACGCCGCGCTTTCAGACAGTGAAGAAGCATTGCGCGGCAATCCGAGCGCGTGGCCAATGCTCACACTCATGCTGGTCCTTATCCTGGCGCTCGTTATCGCAT
>JBDKLU010000029.1:0-13980 GCA_039795475.1 Actinomycetota bacterium
CATCGACCTGCCCGGCTACCGCCCGGTTACGAAGGCTCACGGCAAGCAGATCACTGCTGCTGCCGAGCTGATTGCTGCCTCGAAGAAGCCCGTCTTCTACGTCGGTGGTGGAATCGTTCGCGCAGACGCGTCGGCTGAACTCAAGAAGCTTGCCGAGCTGGTTGGCGCGCCCGTTGTCACCACTCTGATGGCTCGCGGTGCTTTCCCCGACTCGCACGAGCAGAACCTCGGCATGCCCGGAATGCACGGAACAGTTCCTGCCGTTCTCGCGCTGCAAGAAGCTGACCTGCTCATTACGCTCGGTGCTCGTTTCGACGACCGTGTGACCGGTAAGGCCGCGCTGTTCGCACAGAACGCACAGGTTATTCACGTTGATATCGACCCCGCAGAGATCGGCAAGATTCGTGCCGCGGACGTTCCGATCGTGGGCGACCTCAAAGACGTTCTGCCCGAACTGACAGACGCTTTCGCCTCTGAGATGGGCAAGAAGAAGCTCGACATCACCGCATGGTGGTCGCGCCTCAACGGTTTGCGTAGCGAGTACCCACTCGGGTACGACGAGCCCAAAGACGGCTTGCTTGCTCCCCAGTACGTCATCTCGCGCATCGGTGAGCTCAGCGGACCCGAAGCGATCTACGCAGCAGGCGTTGGTCAGCACCAGATGTGGGCTGCACAGTTCATCAAGTACGAGCGTCCCAACGCATGGCTCAACTCGGGTGGTGCCGGAACCATGGGTTACTCGGTTCCCGCAGCCATGGGCGCCAAGGTTGCTGAGCCAAACCGTACGGTGTGGGCAATCGACGGCGACGGATGTTTCCAGATGACCAACCAAGAATTGGCCACCTGCACGCTGAACAACATCCCGATCAAGGTTGCGATCATCAACAACTCGTCGCTCGGAATGGTTCGCCAATGGCAGACCCTGTTCTATGACGGTCGCTACTCGAACACGCACTTGAACACCGGGCACGACACCGTTCGCGTGCCCGACTTCGTCAAGCTTGCCGACGCTTACGGTGCCCTGGGCATCCGCGTTGAAAAGATCGAACAGGTTGATGCGGCAATCAAACTCGCTCTGGAGACCAACGACCGTCCGGTTGTTATCGACTTCGTTGTTAGTGCTGATGCCATGGTGTGGCCGATGGTTCCGCAGGGAGTCAGCAACAGCTACGTTCAGTACGCACGAGACCACGCACCGGTTTGGGATGGTGAGGAGTAAATCATGAGCACCCACGTTCTTTCACTCCTCGTCGAAGACCGCCCCGGTCTGCTAACCCGTGTTGCTGGTTTGTTCGCACGCCGCGGCTTCAACATTGAGTCACTCGCTGTTGGGCACACCGAAATCGAAGGTCTCTCGCGCATTACCGTTGTAGTCGATGTTGACGAGCTGCCCCTCGAGCAGGTCACCAAACAGCTCAACAAGCTGATCAACGTCATCAAGGTTGTTGAACTCGACCCGAGCCAGGCAGTTCAACGTGAACACCTGCTCATCAAGGTTCGCGTCGACAACTCAACTCGTTCGCAGGTGCTTGAGGCGGTTACGCTATTCCGTGCACGTGTTGTTGACGTCGCTCCCGATTCCCTCGTCATCGAGGTAACCGGAGACTCCGGCAAGACGGAGGCCCTGCTCAAGGTCCTCGAGCCTTACGGAATCAAAGAAATCGCGCAGTCCGGCCTTCTGGCCATCGGTCGTGGAAGCAAGTCCATCACCGAGCGCGTGTACAAGAACTAGTTCGCAGATTTTCAAAGATCACCAAACAAGGAGAAAAAGCACAGTGACTGAAATTCACTACGACAAGGACGCAGACCTTTCGCTCATCCAGGGCAAGAAGGTTGCTGTCATTGGTTACGGCTCGCAGGGCCACGCTCACGCACTCAACCTGCGTGACTCGGGTGTCAACGTCGTTATCGGTTTGAAGGCCGGCTCGAAGTCGATCGCCAAAGCTGAAGAAGCGGGCTTCAAGGTTCTAACCCCGGATGCTGCTGCCGAGTGGGCTGACGTCATCGTCATCCTCGCACCCGACCAGTCGCAGCGCGACCTGTACAAGAACGACATTGCTCAGCACATGACCGCTGGCAAGACTCTCGTTTTCGGTCACGGTTTCAACATTCGTTTCGGTTACATCGATGCTCCCAAGGACGTTGACGTCATCCTCGTTGCTCCCAAGGGCCCGGGTCACACCGTTCGCCGCGAGTACGAAGCAGGCCGTGGTGTTCCCGTTATCGTTGCCGTCGAGAACGACGCAACCGGTAACGCATGGGCTCTCGCATGGTCCTACTCCAAGGGCATCGGCGGCCTTCGTGCCGGCGGTATCACCACCACCTTCACCGAAGAAACCGAAACCGACCTGTTCGGTGAGCAGGCTGTTCTCTGTGGTGGTACCTCGCAGCTCGTCATGTACGGCTTCGAGACCCTCGTTGAGGCTGGCTACCAGCCCGAGATCGCTTACTTCGAGGTCCTGCACGAGCTCAAGCTCATCGTTGACCTCATGTGGGAGGGTGGCATCGCCAAGCAGCGCTGGTCGGTTTCCGACACCGCTGAGTTCGGTGACTACGTTTCCGGTCCTCGCGTGATCGACCCCTCGGTCAAGGAGCACATGAAGGCTGTCCTCACCGACATCCAGACTGGTGCTTTCGCTGAGCGTTTCATCAACGACCAGGACAACGGCGCCAAGGAGTTCCAGGAGCTCCGCGCAAAGGGTGCAGCTCACCCGATCGAGAAGGTCGGCCAGAAGCTGCGCGCCCTGTTCGCATGGCGTCCGCAGGACAAGGACTACGTAGAGGGCTCGGCCGCTCGCTAGTCTGCTGACTCACTAAAACATCGAAAGGGATGCGCCCTCACGGCGCGTCGCATATGGACAACACCGACGATGAAGCCCTCAACTGGGCTGGCGACGAGGCTCGCCAGCGCGGGGGTGGAACGTGGAGTGTGCCGAAGCGACGCGAGGGCGCATCCCTTTCGCCATCTTCTGACAAGGTGGCGGTCCCTGAGCTTGTCGAAGGGGTCAAACTCACCGACCAAGTGGTTTCGACACCTTCGACAGGTTCAGGGACCGCCGGCTCAGGTGCCGCCAGCTCAGTAGCTCTGGTGGTCACCGGCATCTTTGCCGGCATCTACCTGCTTTTCACAGTCGCGTGGCTGATCACCGCGCTTCGTGACCCGATTCAGATCGCTGACCCGCTGGGTAACGCCATGTTCATCGCCGGTTTGTGGCTCGCCGTCGCAGCTGGCCCGGCTGTTTTTGCAGCCAGCTTGATGGCAGGTCGCTCGCGACTCTGGGTGCGTTTTGTCTGCCTCTTTGCGGGAGCACTTGTGCTCATCCCTTGGCCCTATTTCACCTGGGCGGGATAGTCGTGATTAAGTCGATCATCGCCGGATCCTTTGGGCTGTTCTTCGCGTGGAACGTGTGGGCAGGCATCGGTAACTTCTTGGGCATTCAGAACCAGCGCCTGCAGCTCGGGCTGGACCTCACCGTCTTGGGCTGGTTCGTTATTTTGCTGGATGTTTTCGCGCCCATTCTGCTGTTTGTCGCAGCCATTTTGGTGGGCCGCAAACTCAGCCGTTGGGCCTTTGCCGGAGTGCTGTTGCTCGCCCTTCTCCTGGTCGCCGTCATCAACCTAGATTTGGTGCTGGGAGTGCCTGTCTCGGCGATGTTTGCCACCGGCGCAGCTAGCTAGACTTAGAGCTATTGCGCTCAACTTTTTGCCGTTAGGACTCGTTCGTGACTAAGCCCGTCGTACTCATCGCTGAAGAACTTTCGCCCGCCACCATCGAGGCTCTCGGCCCCGACTTCGACGTGCGCACTGTTGACGGCACCGATCGCCCGGCTCTGCTCGAATCGGTTCACGGCGCTGACGCGATTCTTGTTCGCTCGGCGACCCAGGTTGACGCTGAGGTGATTGCCGCCGCTCCGAAGCTCAAGGTGATCGCTCGCGCCGGTGTTGGCCTCGACAACGTCGACATCAAGTCGGCCACGACCGCGGGTGTCATGGTGGTCAACGCGCCCACCTCGAACATCATTTCCGCTGCCGAGCTCACCGTTGGTCACATCCTGAGCCTCGCTCGTCACATTCCTGCCGCCCACGCAGCACTGGCTCAAGGCCAGTGGAAGCGCAGCCAGTACACCGGTACGGAGCTGTACGAAAAGACCATCGGCATCATTGGTCTGGGTCGCATTGGTGCGCTCATCACCGAGCGTTTGAAGGCATTCGGCACCACTGTTGTCGCCTACGACCCTTACGTTACGTCGGCTCGCGCACAGCAGTTAGGCGTTACCCTGCTGACGCTGGATGAACTGCTCGAGCAGAGTGACTTCATCACGATTCACATGCCTAAGACTCCTGAGACGACCGGCATGATCAGCACCGCTCAGCTCAAGATGATGAAGAAGACCGCGTACGTCGTGAACGTTGCTCGCGGTGGTCTCATCGACGAAGACGCGCTCTACACGGCTCTCACCACCGGCGAAATCGCAGGTGCTGGTCTCGACGTGTTCGTCAGCGAGCCTCCCAAGGATTCACCGCTTCTGGCGCTTCCCAACGTCGTTGTTACTCCTCACTTGGGTGCATCAACCGATGAAGCACAGGAGAAGGCAGGCGTTGCCGTTGCAAAGTCGGTTCGTCAGGCGCTTGCCGGCGAGCTCGTCCCCGACGCTGTAAACGTGGCTGGTGGCGTCATCGACCCGCAGGTTCGCCCAGGAATCGCTCTGGTCGAGAAGCTTGGTCAGGTTTTCTCTGGTCTCGCCCAGTCGAGCCCGCTCACCAGTGTTGACGTTGAAGTTCGTGGAGAAATCTCGAATCTCGATGTTTCGGTTCTGAAGCTTTCGGCGCTCAAGGGAATCTTCAAGAACGTTGTCAGTGAGTCGGTCTCCTACGTCAACGCGCCACTGCTGGCTGAGCAGCGTGGCATTGAGGTTCGCCTGCTGACTGATGCAGAGTCATCCGACTACCGCAACGTGATTGCTCTTCGCGGCGCGCTCAGCGACGGAACCCAAATTTCGGTTGCCGGTACTCTTGTGGGCACGAAGCAGAACGAGAAGATCATCGAGATCAACTCCTACGAGGTTGACCTGCCCATAGATGAGCACTTGATCGTCATGCAGTACACAGACCGTCCCGGAATCGTTGCCGTGTACGGCAAGGAGTTCGGCGACGCCAAGATTAACATCGCAGGTATGCAGATTGCTCGCCAGAAGCTTGGCGGAACCGCGCTCTCGGTTCTCACCGTCGACTCGCCGGTTCCCGCGGGCATCCTCGAGAAGGTTCGCAAGGCAATCGACGCTGACGTGATGCTCGAAATCGACATCACCGAATAATCCACGAAAGACACGCACATGGCACGCACACTCAAACTCGCTGTCATTCCCGGCGACGGGATTGGTCCCGAGGTTATTGCCGAGGCCGTCAAGGTTCTCGACGCGGTCACCCCGAAGACCTCGCTCGCCATCGACAAGACTCCGTTCTCCCTCGGTGCCGACCGTTACTTGGCGACCGGTGATGTCCTGAGTGATGAAGATCTCGCTGCCATCGCCGAGCACGACGCAATTTTGCTTGGAGCTGTTGGTGGAGTTCCCGGTGACACTCGCATCCCCGCAGGCATCATCGAGCGCGGATTGCTGCTCAAGCTGCGCTTTAGCCTCGACCACTACGTCAACCTGCGCCCGACACGTATTTTCCCTGGCGTAACCAGCCCACTTACCAACCCGGGCGAGGTCGACTTTGTCGTCGTTCGTGAAGGTACCGAGGGCCCCTACGTTGGCAACGGTGGTGTCTTCCGTGCCGGCACTGACTTCGAGATCGGCAACGAGCTCTCCATCAACACTGCCCACGGTGTTGAGCGCGTAGTTCGTTACGCCTTTGAGCTCGCGACCAAGCGTCCACGCAAAAAGCTCACCTGGGTTCACAAGACCAACGTTCTGGTCAACGCTGGTGGGCTCTGGACGCGCATCGTCAAGAAAGTGGCTGCCGAGTACCCCCAGGTTGCTGTCGACTACTTGCACGTGGATGCGGCAACGATCTTTTTCGTTACCGACCCCGCTCGCTTTGACGTGATTGTCACCGACAACCTGTTCGGCGACATCCTCACCGACCTCGCCGGCGCAATCAGTGGTGGAATCGGTTTGGCTGCCTCTGGAAACATCAACCCGACGAACGCTTACCCGAGCATGTTCGAGCCGGTACACGGTTCCGCTCCGGATATTGCTGGTCAGCAGAAGGCAGATCCCACGGCAGCAATCCTGTCGGTCGCCATCATGCTGGAGCATTTCGGTGAGCCTGCAGCTGCAGCTGCCATCGAAAAGGCTGTCAGCGACGACCTCGCAGAGCGCGGTGGCGAGGTGCGCACCACCTCGCAGGTCGGCGACGCCATCGTCGCTCGCCTGAGCTAAACGCTTTACAGACACATCAGAGACAACCAAAGGACACATCATGGCAGCTGAGGACACGACGACGTTCCCGCTGAGTTACAACCTGACGCCCAGCACTGCTGCGCGCGCAGAAGCTGAGCGTGAGGCGATTCTGGCCGACCCCGGTTTCGGTAAGCACTTCACCGACCACATGGTTGTTGTCGATTGGGATGTCACCGACGGCTGGCACGATGCCCGCGTTGTTCCGTACGGTCCGCTCCAGATGGATCCGGCATCCGCTGTTCTGCACTACGCCCAAGAGGTTTTCGAGGGGCTCAAGGCATACCGTCACGCTGATGGTTCGATCTGGACGTTCCGCCCCGAGGCAAACGCTCGTCGCTTGCAGCGTTCGGCTCACCGCCTCGCCTTGCCAGAACTCAGCGTTGACGATTTCATTGAGTCACTTCGCCAGCTGATCGCCGTCGATGGCAAGTGGGTCCCGTCGGCACCTGAGACCAGCCTTTACATTCGCCCGTTCATGTTCGCCAACGAGACGTTCCTCGGTGTTCGTGCCGCGCACCGCGTTGCGTACTACGTGATCGCCAGCCCCGCCGGCGCGTACTTCGCTCAGGGCGTTGCGCCGGTCAAGATTTGGCTGTCCACCGAATTCTCGCGTGCAGGTCGTGGCGGAACCGGTGCCGCTAAGTGCGGTGGCAACTACGCATCCTCGCTTCTTCCTCAGGTCGAGGCATACGAAAACGGATGCGCTCAGGTGCTGTTCCTCGACAGCGAGACAGGGGAGCACATCGACGAACTCGGTGGCATGAACATCTTCTTCGTTCATGAGAGCGGCAAGCTCGTGACCCCGGCGCTCACCGGAGCCATCCTTGAGGGCATCACTCGTGACAGCATCCTGACTCTTGCTCGCGATCGCGGTCTTGAGGTCGAAGAGCGTCACGTGACAATCAAAGAGTGGCAAGAGGGTGTTGCCTCGGGCGAAATCACCGAGGTCTTTGCCTGTGGTACCGCTGCTGTCATCACACCCATCGGTCAGTTGCTGGGCAACGGTCTCTCGATCGGCGACGCGGATGCACCTGCAGGTGAACTCACGATGAGCCTGCGTAAAGAGCTGACCGACATCCAATACGGACGCCTCCCTGACCGTCACGGTTGGTTGACGCGCCTCGACGCCTAGAAAGGCATCGACATGACTACTAACTACCTCGTCACCGAGGCGACCGGCAAAGACGTTCGCGTACGCTTTTGCCCATCGCCGACTGGCACCCCGCACGTCGGCATGGTTCGCACCGCACTGTTCAACTGGGCTTACGCACGCCACCACGGCGGCAAGTTTGTCTTCCGCATCGAAGACACCGACGCGGCTCGCGACAGCGAAGAGTCGTATGAGCAGATCATTGATGCGCTCTCGTGGCTTGGTCTGAACTGGGACGAGGGTGTCGAGGTTGGCGGCCCACACGAGCCCTATCGACAGTCTCAGCGCTACGACATCTATGCAAAGGTTGTCGAAACGCTGAAAGAGACTGGTCACGTCTACGAGAGCTATTCGACTCCCGAAGAGATCGAGGCTCGCAACCTGGCTAAGGGTCTCGACCCGAAGGTCGGTTACGACAACTTCGACCGCGACCTCACCGATGAGCAGATTGCAGCATTCCGTGCTGAAGGTCGCGAGCCCGCGCTTCGCCTGCGTGTGCCCGACGAAGACATCACGTTCGACGACCTCGTTCGTGGCGAGATCACGTTCCCTGCCGGTTCATTCCCCGACTTTGTTGTCGTGCGCCCGAACGGTCACCCCCTCTACACGCTGGTCAACCCCGTTGACGACGCCATCATGCAGATCACGCACGTCCTTCGTGGTGAAGACCTGCTTTCGAGCACCCCGCGTCAGATTGCGCTTTACCGCGCCCTCATCGACTCGGGTTTCGCGACCCACATCCCACGCTTTGGTCACATGCCGCTAGTGCTCGGTGAAGGCGCAAAGAAGCTGTCCAAGCGCGACCCGGAATCGAACCTCTTCCACCACCGTGAGCGTGGTTTCATCCCCGAGGGTCTGCTGAACTACCTGGCTCTGCTGGGCTGGTCGTTGACCCACGACCGTGATGTTTTCACGCAAAAAGAGATGGTCAAGGCGTTCGATGCCGCTGACATTAGCCCGAACCCGGCTCGCTTCGACCAGAAGAAAGCCGACTCCATCAACGGCGACCACATCCGCATGCTCAAAGAAGAGGACTTCGCTGCGCGCATGGTTCCGTACCTGCAGGCAGCTGGCATCTTTGGCGAGACCCCCACGATTGACCAGCTCGAGATTCTCGCTCTGGCGGCCCCGCTCGTGCAGACCCGCATGAACGTGCTCAGTGAGGCCCCTGGCCTTCTCGCGTTCTTGTTTACGCCAACTGCTGAGCTGACAATCTCAGAGGATGCCCAAGCCAGCCTGCCTGTCAACAGCGCCGAGGTCATCTCTGCCGGTGTTGAGGCTCTCGAGGCTGTGGCGGAAGCCGATTGGAACACTGAAGCAATCCAGGCTGCGCTTCAGACTGCGCTGATCGACACGCTCGAGCTTAAGCCGCGTATCGCGTTTGGTCCGTTGCGTGTTGCCATCTCTGGTCAGCGCATCTCGCCGCCTCTGTTCGAATCGATGGAGATCTTGGGCAAGGCAGACACTCTCGCTCGTCTCCGTGCTTTGTAAGTACCCGGTTTTGGCGAGCGCGCGCCCCTCGGCTAGACTTGAGCAGTTGGCCGGGCACCTCGGCCAGTGAAAAACCCTTGGGGTATGGTGTAATTGGCAACACGGATGATTCTGGTTCATTTGTTCTTGGTTCGAGTCCAGGTACCCCAGCAAGATTAAGTAAAGAACCCCCGCTGTATTCAGCGAGGGTTCTTTATTTGTGAGTAGTTGGTTACACCATGCCAGCCGTAGCTGGGAGCTACCTGACCGTTACGCGCGAGGTGCGTAGAAACGGTACAGGCCCTCGGCGATGACAGCGGGCTTCTCGCTACCCTCGACCTCGACGGTCTGGGTTACACCGAGCTGGATGCCACCCTTAACCTCGGTGATCGAGTCAATGACGGCGTGCATGCGAATGCGCGAGTTAACGGGAACCGGTGCGATGAAGCGAACCTTGTCGAGGCCGTAGTTGACCTTGGTGTCGACATCGGTTGCGTCAAGAAGTTCGGACCAGAGGGGGATGACCAGCGACAGCGTCAAGAAGCCGTGAGCGATCGGGGTGCCGAAGGGGCCAGCTGCGGCACGCTCGGGGTCGATGTGAATCCAGTTGTGGTCGTTGGTTGCATCCGCGAACATGTTGATCTGTTCTTGGGTGACGGTGATGTACTCGCTGTGACCGAGGTCAGCGCCTTCCATGCCGAGGAGTTCGTTGTAGGTGACCTTGGTTGCCATGGTTTTCTCTTTTCTTATCTAGTGCGTGTAGGAAATTGTTCAGTTTAGACGAATGCGCTCTTGCCAGTGATGGAACGACCGACGACAAGGGCGTTGATTTCGTGGGTGCCCTCGTAGGAGTAAATAGCTTCGGCATCCGCGAAGAAGCGGGCAACGTCATAGTCCACGACGATGCCGTTACCGCCGACAACCTCACGTGCGAGAGCAACGGTTTCGCGCATGAGCAGCGAGGTCTGCATCTTGGCCATCGACGAGTTCTCGTCGACGTAGACGCCTTCCGCCTGCTGCTGGGTCAGTCGCACCGTCATCGCGAGGGATGCGGTGAGGTTGGCCAGCATGCGTGCGAGCTTCTCTTGAATGAGTTGGAAATTCGACAATGGCTTGCCGAACTGTTCGCGCTGCTTCACGTAGTCGACCGCCGCTTCATATGCTCCAGCCATCACGCCACAGGCAATCCACGAGACGAGTGAGCGCATGTTGCGCAGCAGTCCAGCAACGTCAGCGAACGAGTTGATGTTCTGCAGGCGAAGGTCGTCGCCAACCTTGACGTCGACGAGTTTGATGTCGGCGTTCTGCATGATCTTGAGCGATGCCTTGCCCGTGATCTTCGAGTAGCTCACGCCGGGGGCGTCCTTGGGAACCAAGAAGCACTTGACCTGTCCGTCGGCGACGTCACGGGCAAAAATGGCGAGCGTGTTCGCGGCAAAAACGCCGCCGATCCAGCGCTTATCGCCGTTGATAGTCCAGGTGTCGCCATTGCGCTCGGCCGTTGTGGCCAGTCCGCGAGCGATGTCGCTACCGTGCTCGGCCTCGGTCAGACAGAAAACGCCGAAGAGGTCGAAGGACTGAATCTGTGGGTCCCACTTTGCGACCTGCTCGGGGCTTCCGCCAAGTTTGACGGTGGTGCGAAACAGTCCGGCGACCGCGTTGTAGAAGGTCGAAATGGATGCGTCACAGCGAGCCAGCTCGAAGGTGCGAAAACCGTCGAACAGCAGGCTCGGTGTTGCGCCAGCATCCTTGATTTCCTGGGGGTCCATCATGTTCATGCCGACCAGGTGGGGGATAACCTCGAGCGGGAACTCGTCACGTGACCAGTAGTCGTTGACGAGTGGCTTGACGTGCGCCTCGAGAGTTGCGCGTAGACGAAGAATGGCCGCCTGTTCTGCCGGGGTCAGCAGGGAAGCAAAATCGAATGGGTCGGATGGGTAGAGGGCAGACACTACTTGTCCAATCCGAGTAGACGCATGGCGTTGGTCTTGAGTATCTTCGGGCGAACTTCGTCTTTCAGTTCGAGGCCGGCGAAGTCGTTCATCCAGCGTTCTGGCGTGATGAGGGGGAAGTCGGATCCGAACAGAACCTTGTTCTGCAGAATCGAGTTCGCCTGGCGCACCAGGTTCGCCGGGAAGTACTTGGGCGACCATCCAGAGAGGTCAATCCACGTGTTCGCCTTGTGCGTTGCGACCGCAAGGGCTTCGTCCTGCCAGGGAACCGAGGGGTGAGCCATGACAATCTGCAGTGCGGGGAAACGCGCGGCGAGGTCGTCGAGAAGCATCGGGTTCGACAGGCTCAAACGCAGACCGTGACCGCCGGGAAGACCCGAGCCAATGCCTGTCTGTCCGGTGTGCACAACGATCGGCACCTCCATCTGTTCGATGGTCTCGAAAAGTGGAGCGACAGCATCTGAGCTGGGGTCGAAGTTCTGCAGCGTCGGGTGGAACTTGAAACCACGAACACCGTAATCCTCGAACAGCATGCGAGCGCGGTCAATGGCTGCCTTACCCTGCAGGGGATCAACCGAACCAAACGGAATCAGAACGTCATTGTTTCGCGCAGCTCCCTCAGCGATTTCTTCGCTCGAATTGGGCTTGTGACCGAGGCTGGTGCTAGCGTCCACAGTGAAGACCACAGCCGCCATTTTGGCCTCGCGGTACATTTCGGCGATCTGGTCAAGACCAGGGCGCGGACCATCCGTCTTGAAGTACTTGCTCGCGGCATCGACAAGAACGTCCGACAGCGCGTTGTGGCCGTGGTCGTCGACTTCCACGTGCACGTGGGTGTCGATTGCGACCAGTTCGTCGACGTTGAGACCGAGCTCGTAACGCGTTGCCATGGCAGTTACTTCTGGCTGCGGTCGAGCTCAGCGGGAAGAGCGGGCATGCGCTCGCCGACCGACTGCAGTGAACCAGCCAGAGGGCCGGCGAATTCTGCTGCGAGGTCGTCGGATGACCATCCGCCGTCTTTGTACTCGGTGACAGCAGCCTCGGGGTGGGTCCACACCTGCAGGCGGTCACCACCGACTCCGATGGCCTGGCCGGTGATGTTGGCTGCCGCATCCGATGCAAGGAACGCAACGAGACCGGTGACATCCTTAGCCGAACCAAAACCGATCTCCTTGCGGAAGAACTCAGGCATTGGCTCACCAGCGAGGTCTGCTTCAACTGCTGCTGCGAAGTAGGGAACGGTAGCGGTCATTGCGGTTGCGGCAACGGGGATGACGGCGTTGGCGGTGATACCAGCCTTCTTGAGCTCGAGTGCCCAGGTGCGAACCATGCCCACGATGCCAGCCTTAGCAGCCGAGTAGTTGGTCTGACCGAAGTTGCCACGCTGTCCGGTGGGGGAGCCGATGGCAATGATGCGACCGGAGATCTCGTTTTCGCGCATGTAGGTGGCCGCTTCGCGCACACAGTTGAATGTTCCGCGCAGGTGCACGTTGATGACGAGGTCGAAGTCTTCGTCGCTCATCTTCCAGAGCACGGTGTCGCGAAGAACGCCAGCGTTGGTCACGAGAATGTCGAGGCGACCGAAGGTTTCAACAGCGGTCTTGACCAGAGTCTTGGCCGTCTCGGTAGGTCCAACCGGAGCAACAACGGCTACGGCTTTTCCGCCAGCGTCGGTGATCGAGGCGACGGCGGCGTTAGCGACATCTGCGTTCACGTCGTTGATGACGACGGCTGCGCCCTGGCGAGCGAGTTCTTGCGCGTAGGCGAGACCGAGTCCCTGTCCGCTACCGGTGACGATTGCAACTTTGCCTGCGAGTGACATGAAAACTCCTGTGTTAGCGCCTCTATCGGCGGAAATAAAAGTTGTATAACCTAAATAATGACAACGCATATTCTTTGTATTGTCAATAGTTTATTTTATCAACTAATTGCGTGAAGGTGGTGACCTGTGACGAAAGCCAAATCTGCGCCGAAACACAGGCTGCACACCGCCGAGCTTGCCAACGAGATTGAATTTCTCATGGCTCGCGCTCGCGCTGTAGGAACAGCGCACGCCAATGAAGTTCTCGCCGGGCTCGACCTCAAAGCCCGCTCGTATGCCGTTCTTTCGCTCGCAGTAGGAGGTGCAAAGCCCACTCAACGTGAGCTCGCCGAGTTCCTCAGCCTCGACGCCAGCCAAATAGTGGCACTCGTCGATGTGCTTCAGGATCGTGGGCTCGTAGCGCGTGAACCAGATCCGAATGACCGTCGATCCAACGTCATCGTCAGCACCGATGCCGGGCGCGAGCTCTACTCGAGAGCATCTGTGTTGGTTGCCCAGGCTGAAGCTCGGTCTCTCTCTGCGCTGAGTGACGAAGAGCGCAACCAACTGCGAATTTTGCTCAGCCGCGTAGCGCTGTAGTGCTGTAGCGCTGCCGAAGCGCTTTAGTTGGCGTACAGCTTTCGAAGGTCGGCTTTGCGAATCTTTCCCGAGCCAGTTCGGGGGAATTCATCGACGACGATGACATTCTTCGGAATCTTGTAGCGAGCCACCCGGCCATCCAGGTGTGCACGAATCTCCTCGAGCGACGTCGTCGTGCCAGGGCGAACGGTCACGATTGCCCACGGCGCCTCGCCCCACTTCTCGTCGGGGACACCAATCAGGGCAACGCCAGAAATGTGCTCGAGCTCAACGATGAGCTGTTCAATTTCAGCCGGGTAGATGTTTTCGCCACCCGAGATGATCATGTCTTTCAAGCGGTCGGCGATAAACAAGAAGCCGTCCTCATCGAAGTAGCCCATGTCACCGGAGCGGAACCAGTCACCGTCGACAAACGAGTCACGGCTAGCTTCGGGGCGATTCCAGTATTCGGTGATGACGTTATTTCCGCGAATGAGGATCTCACCAATTTCGCCGGTGTCAGCATCCGTGAAATCGTCGCGCACGACACGAACGTCGACAAAGAAGTGGGGGAGTCCGACCGAGCCGGCCTTGGCGCGCGAATACTTAGGCGAGAGGCAC
>JBDKLU010000030.1:0-6675 GCA_039795475.1 Actinomycetota bacterium
CGTGAGCAAGGTGGTGAGCCGAAGCGATTTGGTCGATCGACTTGTCACGGGCAACGGCGATTCCACAGGGGTTTGCGTGCTTGATGATGGCGACAGCGGGGTTGATGAAGTCGTACGCTGCACGAACCGCTGCGTCGGCATCCACGTAGTTGTTGTACGACATCTCTTTGCCGCCGAGAAGCTCAGCCTGCGCGATGCCGTGGCCGCCCTGCTGCAGGTAGAGCGCTGCACGCTGGTGCGAGTTTTCGCCGTAGCGCAGAGTCTGGGCGCGAGCGGCTGAAACCGAGTAGGCAGGAGGGAACATCTCATCGCGCAAGAACCATGCCGAAACGGCAGCGTCGTACGAGGCAGTGTGAGTGAATGCCTCCGCTGCGAGGCTGCGACGAGTATCGAGCGTGGTGCCACCGGCAGCGATGCCCTCAATGACCTCTGCATAGCGGGTCGGTGAAACAACGATGGCGACGTTGGCGTGGTTCTTTGCGGATGCGCGAACCAGGGCCGGGCCTCCGATGTCAATCTGCTCGATGATGTCCGACTCGGGTGCACCAGAAGCAACGGTCTCGCGGAACGGGTACAGGTTGACGACCACGAGCTCGAAGTTAGCAATACCGAGGTCTGCAAGCTGCTGTTCGTGGGATTCAAGACGAAGGTCGGCGAGGATGCCCGCGTGCACTGCCGGGTGCAATGTCTTCACGCGACCATCGAGCGACTCCGGGAACCCGGTGACCGAACTCACGTCGGTTACGGCGTATCCGGCGTCACGAATCGTTGAAGCGGTCGAGCCGGTCGAAACGATCTCGGCACCCGACTCGCTGAGAGCCTTGGCGAGTTCGAGGAGCCCGGTCTTGTCGCTGACCGAGATGAGTGCGCGCTTGATCGCAACGCGGTCACGCTGACGGTACAGGCTAGGGTCGTGGCTTGGTCCGCTCATGAACGGGCTAACTCCTTGAGATTGATGGTGTTGTTTGCGATGTCAAAGACAGTGTCGACGATGAGCTTGCGCTCAACAGTCTTGATTCGTTCGTGGAGGTGCTCTTCTGATTCGCCCGGCTCGATGGCGAGCGCAACCTGACGAATGACGGGGCCAGTGTCGACACCTTCGTCGACGACGTGAACTGTGGCACCGGTCTCGCTGGCACCAGCTGCAAGTGCGTCTCGAACTGCGTGTGCACCGGGAAAGAGAGGCAAAAGTGCGGGATGCATGTTGATGAGATTTGGTGTGAGTGCCTGAACGAATCCAGCAGGAAGAATGCGCATGAACCCGGCGCAAACGACGAGGTCGGCTCCTGTGCTGCTCACTGCTTCGAGCAGGGCCTGCCCCCACTGCTCGCGGTCGGAAAACTCCTTAGGAGAAACCACAAAGGTTTCAACTCCGAACTCTTGCGCGTGCTCGAGGCCGGATGCTTCTACGTCTGCCCCGACGGCAATAATCTTGGCCGGTGAATCGGGTGCGCTCGTCGCCTCAAGCAGTGCACGGAGGTTTGAACCAGACCCCGAAATCAAGACGGCGAGTGAAATCACTTCCTTAGTTTACCGGCTTAGTAGAGGTGCGATTTGGGATGAGGAACCCGATCGAGCTGGCAACGAGGACTTCTCCAAAAACCCAGAGCCCAATTTGCCACGGCACAACTCCGACAAGGCTTAGTCGTCCGGGGCCGGCCGCACCAGAGACAATCCAGGCGAGGCCCATAGCAAGTAGCGCCGATGAGAACGTCATGATGAGCGCGGTCACAAAAGCCCAGACTCCGAGGTAGGGGCCACCGAACTTCACGACAAGCACGCGACGCATGAGAATCGCCCACACCAGAGCGATAACGATAGGGATGACCACCCACATATACCCACCAGGAATCTCACCCGTGGGGATGATTCCGAACATAGGGAGTGAGGGGATGGGGCCGAGAGCTGTGCCGATAGGCGAAACAGAAGACCCTACGCCAATGGCGAATCCGGCTCCTGTTAGCCACGACATTGCCCAAATGACGAAGTTGGGCATGAGCATGATTTCGATAAGGGTGAGAACAAAGCTTCCTCCTGCGCCAGCTTGAAGTCCCTCATAGAGACCAACCATGCGCGGAAAGTTGGCGATAACGAGAACCGCCAGCGCCACCGCTGACACTCCTGCGAGTGTTGCCAGAGATCCGGCGGCAGCTCTAAAGCCCACGTTGAACACGTGACGGATGTGTTCGGGCAGACCTTTGGCCCATCCGGTAATCCATCTGGTAAAGCGCTCGGCTGACCCGCCCGATCGACCGATTTCTCCGCGAGCTCCAACGATGAGACCGAGTGCGAAAATTGCCGGTGGCAAAATAAACGCTCGCCACACGGAGGGTTCCACCGCAGGGATGCGAGTGAGCAGAACGATGATCGCGTTGAAGCCAGCAAATGCCGAGATTGCCGAAATCGGACCGATGAAGCGAGTCCCGGCTTCAATGGTGCGACGACCGACGCGCGCGGCCAGCAAGAAGGTCAACAGCCCGAAAGCCAGTGGAGCCAGAGCGAGCAAGAACGGCACATCGGCGCCAGGGAATTTGATTGCTTGAGCTATTTTCGGATCGAGTGTGACTTCGAAGTGGACGCCGTGCCCGAGCAACCATGTGTCTGCGGCGGTGCGCCAGTAAACATCAAAGTTGATTCCGTCGTTGAGTCTCGACAACCACATCACCGTTACCGGCACGAACGGAATTGCCAGCCCAGCAAGCATCACAACCAGCGCCTCGATAGCGCCGGTCAGGATGATGATGAGGCGGTTCACTTCTTTGCAGCAGGCTTCTTTGCGATTGCTTTTTTGGCAACCGCCTTCTTGACAACCGCTGCTGGCGCCACAACGACCGGGCGCTGTAGTACTTCAAAAGCCACCAACAAGCCGGCAACAAGCAGCGTCGTTGCGATTACCCCGGTGACATTCACGGGCGTCGAGATTCCGACGAGAAGGATAGCCACGGCAACGATGAAGCTTCGAATGGTGACGCGGTTGGTGGCCAGAGCCTTACCGAATGCTCCTGTGTTGAGGCCGAAACCTTCCATGGATGCTCGCACCTTGGCAAAGCCCTTGGCGAACCAGCTGCGCAAGCGCTGTGTGCTGTTGAGGCCCAGAAGCGCACCTGCGAGGGCAAGTACAACTCCGACGGTCAGTACGCCTGCGATCTCTGTTGCCGCATAGAAGAGTACCGAGTCGTAAACAATTCCCGCGACTTGCGAGATGTCTGCATTGAGCGAGAGAGTGAGCATGATTTTGCCGGCAGAGAGGCCCAGCGCGACGAGCCCGGTCATCACAACGACGGCGATACCCGTGATCATGACCATGCGCCAGCGTCGGACCGCCAACAGGATTGAGGCGCCAAAGATGGCTGCAACAATCCAGGGCAGCCATGTGCCAACACCGACACCGACTTGGTAAATGACTCGAGCCGCGACAATGTTCGGGATCTTGGCAATCGGAATCGTGGTGTTGACCTCAGGAATTGCTTGCGCAAACGGGACGTGAGCCGCGACGAGTTGCTTCTTCACTTCAGCCATAAGTGGCTTGAGCTGAATCGAGAGCGTGCCGTCGGCAGAAATCGAAACCGCTGCGCCTGGCTTGTTCGACAGGATGGCAATGAGTTCATCGTGAGTCAAAGTGAGAGCTGCGGTCCACGCTTTTTGGAACGCAGGAGACTTCACCACTTTGGCAACGGTGTCGTTAATCAAGCCCTCGATGCCAGATGCAATCGGTGCTGACAAGAGATTCAGAGTTTTCTTGAGCGGATCAGGAAGCTTGAGCGAAGTTGCGATTCCATCAACGAGTGACTGCGTGGTCTTATCCACGTGCAGCTGATCTTCGATGGTCGTCGACAGCTTGTCGATGACCAGGTTCTGTACCTCTGGGTTGGCAGAGAGGGGTGCAAGTGAATCCACGAACTGGTTTGAATTACTGATCTGAGTCGTCGCCCAGTGTCCGACGATTGCCGTGGGCAGAATCAGGCTGGCAATAACCAGAAGCACCCCAGCAAACCAGGAGCGAGCGCGATTGCGTTTCTTTGCCACTTCAGCCATGACATTTCCCTTCGTGCAGGCAACTAGAGTGCCAACTCTTTATTGTGTCAGTGCCCACGCACAGTAGGCGTTTACCTCACAGGAAGCCCTATACTAAAGTCAATTCAGTTTCTAGACATCCCACGAAAAGGCAACATGACACACGCCGATAATGAGCACTGGAGTTCGCTCGTGGCACACACACGAAAGGAACTAGACCCGGCCGAGGCGCAACTGCGTCGAGTACTCACACCGCGCCAATTGCAGATCCTGCGCATGGTCGCCGATGGCCTCACAAACAAGGGCATTAGTGATGACCTGGGGATCACCATCAATTCCGTGGTCAACCACCTGGGTGCCGTCTACCTGGCTCTAGAAATTCCCGAGGATGCCAACTCGCGCGTTCAGGCAACCTTGGATTACCTCACGTCGACCGGCCAACTCAATCCAAAGAGCTAATTAACTCACTGGGCTACATTGCTCAATAAAAAAGGCTGACCCTTTCGGGCCAGCCTTTTTTGAAATGAGCTTTAGAGCGCGGCGTAAACCTCGCGAAGCAGTCGAGCAGTTTCGCTCGGAGTCTTGCCGACCTTGACGCCAGCTGCCTCGAGTGCTTCCTTCTTTGCCTGGGCCGTACCAGCCGAACCAGAAACGATTGCACCTGCGTGACCCATGGTCTTGCCTTCAGGGGCAGTGAAGCCCGCGACGTATCCGACAACAGGCTTGGTGACGTTCGCCTTGATGAAGTCAGCGGCACGCTCTTCAGCGTCTCCACCGATCTCACCGATCATGACGATGACCTTGGTCTCGGGGTCTGCCTCGAACGCAGCGAGTGCGTCGATGTGAGTCGTGCCGATGATGGGGTCACCACCGATTCCGATTGCGGTCGAGAAACCGAGGTCACGCAGCTCGAACATCATTTGGTAGGTCAAGGTACCCGACTTGGATACGAGACCAACCGGGCCCTTGCCGGTGATGTTTGCCGGGGTGATGCCAACAAGTGCCTCACCCGGGGTGATGATGCCGGGGCAATTCGGTCCGATGATGCGGGTCTTGCCGCCCTTTTCCTTGGCGTATGCCCAGAACTCAGCGGAGTCCTGAACGGGAACACCTTCGGTGATGACAACGAGCAGAGGAATCTCTGCGTCGATTGCCTCGACAACGGCATCCTTGGTGAATGCCGGAGGAACGAATGCGATGGAGACATCGGCACCGGTTGCAGCCATAGCCTCAGCTACGGTTGCGAAAACGGGGAGCTCAACGTCGCCGTGAGTAACGGTGGTGCCTGCCTTGCGGGCGTTGACACCGCCAACAACCTGGGTGCCAGCAGCGAGCATGCGAGCGGTGTGCTTGGAACCCTCGCCACCGGTGATGCCCTGGACGATGACCTTGGAGTCTTTGTTCAGAAAGATCGACATAGTTTTCTCTTCTCTCGTCTTCTCTAGCGCTTAGCGGTTGGCCAGTTCGGCTGCCTTGTCGGCACCCTCGTCCATACCGGCGGCCAGGGTGACCAGCGGGTGATTAGCTTCTGCGAGGATGCGACGACCCTCTTCGACGTTGTTGCCGTCGAGGCGAACAACGAGCGGCTTGTTTGCAGCTGAACCGAGAACCTCGAGGGCCTTCACGATTCCGTTAGCTACAGCGTCACACGCGGTGATTCCACCGAATACGTTGACGAATACCGACTTGACCTGTGCGTCACCGAGGATGACGTCGAGACCAGCTGCCATAACCTCAGCGGATGCTCCACCTCCGATGTCGAGGAAGTTAGCGGGCTTGACGCCACCGTGCTTCTCGCCAGCGTAGGCAACGACATCGAGCGTGCTCATGACGAGACCAGCACCGTTACCGATGATTCCAACCTGACCGTCGAGCTTGACGTAGTTGAGGTCTGCAGCCTTTGCCTTTGCCTCGAGGGGGTCGGCGGCAGCCTTGTCTTCGAGTGCTTCGTGGTTGGGGTGACGGAAGCCAGCGTTCTCGTCGAGCGAGACCTTTCCGTCGAGCGCGATGATGTTGCCCTCTTCGGTCAGAACGAGCGGGTTGACCTCAACGAGCGTTGCGTCTTCACCGGTGTAGACCTCGTACAGCTTGACGATGACTGGAGCCACCTTCTCGATGAGCTCTGCGGGGAACTTGGCAGCAACAGCGATGCGCTTTGCCTCGTCGAGGTCGATGCCCTTGATGGGGTTCACTTCGATGCGAGCAAGAGCCTCGGGGCGCTCAACAGCGAGCTGCTCGATCTCCATGCCGCCCTCGTACGAGGTGAGTGAGAGGTAGGAGCGGTTGGCGCGGTCGAGCAGAACTGAGAAGTAGAACTCCTGAGCGATTCGAGCACCACCGGCGATCATGACGCGCTTGACGACGTGACCCTTGATGTCGAGACCCAAGATGTTCTTGGCGTGCTCTTCAGCCTCGTCAGGGTTCTTAGCGACCTTGACACCGCCGGCCTTACCGCGGCCACCGATTTTGACCTGAGCCTTGACGACGACAACGCCACCGAGCTTTTCAGCTGCTGCGCGAGCCTCGGCAGGGGTGTCGGCGATGATGCCGGGAAGTACGGGCACGCCGTAGCTCTCGAAAACGTCACGCGCTTGGTATTCGTACAAATCCACGGTGATTACCCAATCCGTTGAAAGCAGTTGTGAAGTGTGGCGACTGTGC
>JBDKLU010000031.1:0-30342 GCA_039795475.1 Actinomycetota bacterium
CCGACCTTGCAACGACGCTTCTCGACCTTCCTGAAGAACGCCGCCTTGAAGTTGCCGAAGAACTCTCTGATGACCGCCTCGCTGACGTTCTCGAAGAGATGGACGAGAGCGACCAGGTCACCCTGATTACCAAGCTTGACGACGAGCGCGCCGCTGACGTTCTCGATGAAATGGACCCCGACGACGCAGCTGACCTCATTGCTCAGCTTCCCGACGCGCAGGGTGAGATTCTGCTCGATCTGATGGAGCCTGAAGAGGCAGAAGACGTTCGTATGCTTCTGAGCTTCGGTGCCGACACCGCTGGTGGTCTGATGACTACTGAGCCGATCATTCTCTCGGCGGAGTCGACAGTTGCTGAGGCCCTCGCGCACATCCGTCGCCACGAGCTCGACCCAACGCTTGCCGCTTCGGTGTGCGTCACTCTTCCACCGTTTGAAGCCCCCACCGGCCGATTCCTGGGTCTTGTGCACTTCCAACGACTGCTTCGCTACCCACCGCACGAGCGCATTGGCGCCCTTCTCGACGAGGGCACTGAAGCGATTCCGGTTACCACCTCGGCGGCTGAAGTCGCACGTATTTTGGCTAGCTACAACCTTGTTGCCGTGCCCGTCGTCGACGAACACAACCGCTTGGTCGGCGTTGTCACCATTGACGACGTTCTCGACTACCTCTTGCCTGACGACTGGCGAAGTCATGATGACAGCGACGACGTGAAACCATCAGCGAAAAAGACTCCAGCTCGACGACGCACGCCTGCCAAGAAGGTGACTGCACCAACAACTACCCGCGGAAGGAGGGGAACCAATGGCTCGTAACGACGAAGACAACTACTTCGACACTCCGAAAGGCTTTACCGGTCTGGGCCCCCGCCCGGCTCGTAGTCGTGACCGCTTTGGCCGATTCACCGAGACCATCGCGCGCGGAATGGGCACGCCGTGGTTCCTGCTCGGACTGACCCTCTTCTGTGTGCTCTGGATCACGTTCAACTCGATCGCACCAGAATCGTGGCGATTCGACTCGGCAGCCATCGGCTTCACCGCACTGACGCTGCTGCTTTCACTTCAAGCTTCGTATGCAGCGCCCATGATCCTGCTCGCGCAAAACCGTCAGGATGACCGCGACCGCGTGCAATTCGAACAAGACCGTCAGCGCGCCGAACGAAACCTCGCCGATACCGAGTACCTTGCCCGTGAGGTCGTTGCGCTGCGTCTCGCGATGAAAGACGTTGCAACGAAAGATTTCATTCGCGCCGAGCTTCGTGCACTTCTCGAAGAACTCGAAAACGAAAAGGCTGCTTCCAAGAAGCCTGCTCCTCGCAAAAAATGAGCGATCTGGCTCAGGCCGTTCGTGAAGCTGCCGGCGCAGTCATCGACCCGGAACTTCGCCGCACGCTTGCCGACATTGGCATGATTGGCGAGGTTACTGCTGCCGGCTCGAGCGCGAGCATCCAATTGAAATTGACGATTGCCGGATGCCCGGCGGCGGTCAGCATCGAACACGATGTTCGCGCTGCCGCAGGTGCAGTGCCCGGTATTTCGCAGGTCGATGTTGATGTCACCGCGATGACTGCGGATGAGCGTGCCGAGATGCTCGCTCGGCTGCGCCCAGAAGGTGCGAAACACAATCCGTTCACGGCCGACTCACTGACTCGCGTGATTGCTGTCACCAGCGGCAAGGGTGGCGTCGGTAAGTCGTCACTGACGGCGAATCTCGCATGCGCTTTGAGCGCCGAGGGCTACCGGGTGGGCATTCTCGATGCAGACGTACACGGATACTCGATTCCCGCGTTGATGGGTCTGGCGCCGAATGGCATTCCGGTGCGCCCCACTCGCCTTGACGACATGATTCTGCCGCCGGTTGGCCATGACGTGAAGGTGATCTCGATTGGCATGTTCGTTGACGACCAGTCGACGGCTGTTGCCTGGCGTGGCCCCATGTTGCAACGCACGATCAGCCAATTCCTGACCGATGTTTACTTCGGTGACCTCGACTTCTTACTGCTGGACCTCCCACCAGGAACAGGCGATGTTGCGATCACCGTCGGACAGTTATTGCCGCACTCAGACGTGCTCATCGTCACCACTCCCCAACCTGCCGCGGCAGGAGTCGCTATCCGCGCTGGAATGCTGGCACGCCAAACTGGCCAGCGGGTTATCGGTGTGGTCGAAAACATGAGCGCTATGACGGCCGCGGACGGTTCAACCATCGACCTCTTCGGCTCGGGTGGAGCTCAGGCAGTGGCCGATGGTCTCGGAGATTCAGTTCCGGTACTCGTGCAGATCCCGCTGAGCGTTGGTCTGCGCGTTGGCGGCGACACGGGCATCCCCGTTGTAGTCAGTGATGCGCAAGACCCGAGTGCCGTCGCAATCAGAGAACTGGCGCGCACAATTGCAACCTCAGGCGTTTCGCGCGCCGGCAAATCGCTTGGCTTGACCCCGCGCTAACACCACGACAACAATTAGCGGCCAAATGCCTTCCAGCCAGGCAGCTGCGCGTTCCATCGTGCCGACATAGCCCGTGCCCGGGTTCGCCCACACGGCAAGGAACCAGAAACAGAACACGGCCATCACAGCGGTCGCGATAATCGACGGCACTGGGCGAAGCACCCACGGGATGCTACGGTCGCGACGCCAGCCCACGAGCGGCCAAGCAGCAAGCAGGATGAATCCAACCATGGCGCTGAGTTTGTGCTCGAGAGAGGAATTTGCCGCCATCGTTTCGAGTGGAAACGCGGCAACACCAAAGAACGAGAGACCGCTCACGAAGATGAAGATGCGGCCCGTCATTGCGATCGCGGGTGTGTAAAAAGCAACGACAAGCGTGGCAACACCAATGAGGCAAAAGATGGTGTTCATGTAGACCTGCGTTGGTGCATCCCCGGCGGCCATCTCAGAGATGGTCTGAGTAAAGGGGTTGTAGCTTGGCCAAGTCGCCATACCGAGAAGCTGACCGCCGATAGAAAGAACGGGGGCTGCAACTCCCGCAATCAGACCGGGAAGGCGAACCCAGGCCTTCATGTCGATTCGAGGTCGAAAGGTGTGGATGCTGAGCGCTCACGCGGTGCGGGCGCGGGTTCATCCGTGGAAGCCGCCTTCGAGTTCGTCGTGCGAATCGGTCGATCCGCTCCGCCGGGAAGAAGAGGGTCGTCGAGAAGAGCTTCACGAATGATTCGGCGAGGGTCGTAGCGACGCGGATCGAGTTTCTGCCACTCAACTTCGTCGAAGTCGTCGCCCATTTCTTCGCGCATGCGCTCCTTGGCGCCATTAGCCATCTTGCGCAGGCTCTTCACGAGCTGAGCGAGTTTTGCCGCGTACTGAGGCAAGCGTTCGGGACCAAGCAAAAAGACAGCAATCACGCCAATGACGAGAAGCTTTTCGAAGGTCAAACCGAACACACTACGAGACTACCGCGCCTAAAAACACTGGTCACCCTAGTCTTGAGTTCTAGGAGGTTACTACCCATGCTTGAGCACCTTGACTTGGCCTACGTCAACGACGCCGCGGTCGAAACAACGACCATCGCGAAGGCACGCGAGTTGTCGGTAGAGCACGGCATCACGCCGATTTCAGCCACCATTGGCGCGCAGTACGCGATCGCGACGGCAAGCACCCAGGCTCAGAACATCATCGAGATTGGCACCGGCTTTGGTGTCTCCGGTTTGTGGCTTCTCTCGGGGGCTCCCACCGCAACCCTGACCTCCATTGACGATGAGTACGACCACCACGAGCAGTCCAAGCCGCTCTTTCTTGAAGCGGGATACCCAGCAAACCGAGTGCGTTTGATCACCGGTCGCGATTCCGATGTTTTACCTCGCATGAACGAGAACACCTACGACGTTGCCGTTGTCGACGGTGACCCGCACCAGCTTCTGTTCAACGTTGAACACGCTCTGCGACTTGTTCGACCTGGCGGAGTCGTGCTCATTCCACACGCCCTCTGGAACGGTGAGGTTGCCGAGCCAGCCAAGCGCGGTGCCGTACCGAGTGCCTTGCGCGCGATCATGAAGAACGCAACCGATGACGAGAACCAGGTCTGGACGCTGAGCCCGATTGGCGACGGACTTCTGCAAATCGTCAAAACTGCTTAAGCGCTGATTTCGACAAGCTCAATCAACTCAAAAAACAAAGCCCCGCTTGAGCGGGGCTTTGTGCGTTCGGTTGAGGCTTTAGGCCAGAACCTTGCCTAGCAGGCTGTGAAGCTCGGTTACTTCATCGTTGGTCATCGATACAGCCATACGGCCGCCACCCTCGAGTGGAACCTTCACGATGATGAGACGACCTTCTTTGGTTGCCTCCATAGGACCGTCGCCGGTGCGTGGTTTCTGCGCCGCCATGGGCACCCCTTTCGAATTACTCCTTCTATTATCCCAGTCCTACAGACACTGAAATACCACGAGGAGGGTTCAGAGCAGAGAGTTCACTCAGAGTTAGGGCGGCGACCAGTCATAATCACTGATCGCCCAGCAGAACGCAATCCAGTACCACTGCAATGCGAGAAACACGATGACGAGCACGATCCGGTACAACTTTGATTTCGGCGCCGCGAACATTCCCAGAGCGGGGAACATCGGAGCTAGAAGTCGGAACGTGCTCGACTGCGGAAAGAACACTGCCAGCAGATAAACGCTGTAGCTGAACATCCACAAGCGCATGTCCAGGCCCAGCCTGCGCGATGCCGGAGCGAAAATCACAGCAGCGAATAGGGCGAGCGCGCCTGCGAGCACGAAATAACTCATTGGCGCCGAGAACCAGTACTGCGCCGCCTGCAACCAGGGCGTGAATGGAACCAGCTCAACCCAGCCGACATACGCTGCTCGCCACGAAAGTTCCGTCTGCACATAAGCGCTCGGCACCCCGGTGACTAATCCGGCAATTCCCGCCCAAGCGAAACCCGCCACCAGACTGGCGAAAGTCGCGGCGATTAATTTCCAGCGCTCGCGCATCGGGAATCCTGCTCGTCGACCTTTGACATAACGGAAAATGCCGTGGAGGCCAAGGGTAAGAGCGAGGGCAAGAGCTCCGGGACGAGTAAATCCCAACAAGATTGCGACTGGGATGATCCACAAATACTGTCGGCGAACAAGAAGCAGAAGCGCAGTGGCAATCAGAAGTAGCTGAAGCGACTCTGCGTACGCCACCTGATAGATCGGTGCAACGGGCGCCACGCTAAACAGGATGATGGCGAAGAAAGCCTGCTGCACCTGCAAGAAGTGAGCGAAAAGCTTGTAAATGATGAGCGTCGCACCGAAAGCGGCGATGACCGAAACCGAGATTGCAACGGTATTCCAGTCCAAGCCGGTGAGCACCATGAACAACTTGCACAATGCCGGATACAGCGGAAGAAAAGCCCATGAATTCTGTTGGACGTGTCCTTCTGCGTCATGCGGCAGGATCGTCGGGTAACCGTTCTCGGCAATAAGGTTGTACCAGCGCCCATCCCAAATGCTCGAAAAATCTCCAAAGTTCGGGTGGGCGCCCGTCCAATCATTTGCCAGCTGGTGGTCGGCAAACCAGATGAGCATCGCCGTCGAAATAACCCGACCGGCGATAAACACGATGGTCACTGCGAGCCACCACGGCATCCTCAGGATGCGCGCAGGCCGCGTAGCGAACGAAACCATCTAGCTCAGCCAGTTACGCAGAACGCGTTCGCACTCAACAATCTGGGCGGTGGGGACGCGCTCGTCATCGGCGTGAGCCAGAGAGGGATCACCTGGTCCAAAGTTGACTGCCGGAATGCCAAACTCGCTGAATCGTGCGACGTCTGTCCAACCGTATTTCGCAGCCGGTTCGGCGCCGACAACACCGATGAACTCACGAGCGATTGTGGAGGTGAGCCCCGGGCGAGCGCCTGGTGCTGCATCATCGACAGAGATCTCGTACCCGGCGAAGACAGAAGCCAGGTGTTCGAGCGCTTGGTCGATGCTCTTGTCGGGTGCGAATCGATAGTTGACCATGAGGGTCGCAGCATCAGGAATGACGTTTCCGGCAACGCCACCCGTGACCGAAACAGCACTGAGCGACTCGCGATAGACCAGACCGTCCACTTCAACGCTGGCTGCGCCATAGGACGCAAGTGTGGCTAGGGCCGGGCCGAGCTTGTGAATCGCGTTGTCGCCCATCCACGCCCGTGCCGAGTGCGCACGCTTGCCAGACACGGTCAGTGCCACACGGAGCGTTCCGTTGCAGCCACCTTCGACAGTCCCGTTGCTTGGCTCACCCAAAATCGCAAAGTCAGCCTCGAGCAGTTCGGGGCGCGTGCGGGCAACACGACCTAGACCATTGAGGTCAGCAGAGACCTCTTCGTGGTCGTAGAAGATCCAGGTGATGTCGTGTCGTGGCTCACTCAGCTCGACTGCGAGCTTCACTGCAACGGCAACGCCAGCCTTCATGTCGACGGTTCCGCGGCCCCACAGGGTTTCTCCGTCAAGACGAGTCGGCAGGTTGTTGTTCACCGGAACGGTATCGATATGTCCTGCGACGATAACGCGCTGAGCGCGACCAAGGTTCGTGCGAGCAAAAATGGCATCCGCATCCCGAATCACCTCGAGGTGACCGGCGGCTCGCAACGCCGACTCGATTGCGTCGGCGAGCGCCTTCTCGTTTCCAGAGACCGATTCGATGTCACAAATAGCACCTGTGAGCTCGACAACATCGACAGACGTGTTGAGGGCAGACGCAGAGGACATGGCTCAAGTTTATGGCGGGTAACCTAGAGGCATGGCTTCGACGCTCGAACACACACACGCTTGGGGATACGGACTCGCCACGATTGCTGGCGACGGAACCGTTCTCGACACCTGGTATCCCACCCCTTCCCTCGGTCGTATGCCCGCTGGGGCAAGCACCATGACCGCGCCTGAATCGATCACGGACTTCGTGCGTGAAGATGCCCGCCGCAACGTGCGCGTCGATGTCGTAGCAATCGAGATTGAGTTGGCGGCTGCCCCCCAGGGCGCATCCGACGCTTACCTGCGTCTGCACCTGCTGTCGCACCTGCTTGTCGCCCCAAACACCATCAACCTGGACGGAATATTCGGCCAGCTACCGAACGTGGCGTGGACAAATGCCGGCCCGGTTCACCCTGACGACGTCACCGCGCTTCGCCCCGCGCTTGTTCGCGAGGGCATTCAGATACAGGGAATCGACCGCTTCCCGCGCCTTACCGATTACGTCACGCCAGATCGCGTGCGCATCGCAGATGCATCCCGCGTTCGCCTCGGCGCACACCTCGCACCGGGCACCGTGATCATGCACGAAGGTTTCTGTAACTTCAACGCTGGCACGCTCGGCACCTCGATGGTTGAAGGTCGCATCTCGCAGGGCGTTGTCGTCGGAGACGGCAGCGACATCGGCGGTGGCGCATCCATCATGGGAACTCTTTCGGGTGGTGGCACTCAGCGTGTAGCTATCGGCGCTCGTTCACTTCTAGGAGCCAACTCTGGAATCGGCATCTCGATCGGCGACGACTGTGTCGTTGAAGCCGGCCTCTACGTCACCGCAGGAACCAAGGTAGTAGTTCTCGGCGAAACCCCACGCACGGTCAAGGCCGTTGAGCTTTCAGGGGTGAACGGTCTCCTGTTCCGTCGCAATTCACAGACCGGCGCCGTTGAGGTCAGCTCGCGCACCGGCGTTGGCATCACCCTGAACTCAGCGCTGCACTAATGGCGGACACATCCCCCATCAAGGTAGACATCTGGTCGGATGTGCAATGCCCCTGGTGCTACATCGGCAAACGCAAATTTGAGGCCGGGGTAAAAGCCTTCGGACGCCCCGTCGAGATTGAGTACCACTCGTACGAGCTCTCCCCCGACACCCCCGTCGATTACAACGGAAGCCCCATCGACTACCTCAGCGAGCGCAAAGGCCTCCCCCTCGACCAGGTCAACCAGATGCTCGAACGCGTCACCGGCATTGCTGCCGAAGTTGGTCTCGACTACCACTACGAGCTAGTGCACCAAACCAACACCCGCAAAGCCCACGAAGTGCTGCACTATGCCAAAGCTCACGGCAAGCAGGTTGAGATGAAAGAACGCCTTCTCAAGGGCTACTTCATCGAAGGAGCCCACGTGGGCAAACTCGAACAACTCGCCGACCTCGCCGCCGAAATCGGGCTCGACCGCGACGACGTCTTGCGCAGCCTCGAAGCGAGTGAATACGCAGACGCAGTCGAAGCCGATGTTCAGCAAGCGAATGCTTACGGCATTCAAGGCGTTCCGTTCTACGTCATCGACGGCAAATACGGGATTTCCGGAGCCCAACCGGCAGAAGCCTTCGCCGGAGCCCTCGAACAAGCCCTAAGCGAGCGCTAAAACCGGACATGTTCAACAACCTGCGACGAGTCATGCCCTTCATGGGCGAGGCCATGCCGAAACTCATCATCGGCATATTCGTTGCAACGATTAGCTCCGCAGTTGCCCTCAGCATCCCGTACGTTCTGCGCGCGCTCGTCGACGGGCCTCTCTCCACAGGAGACGCAAGCCAAATCTGGCCCGCGGCCATCCTGCTGCTTGCCCTCGCCGGCGCCGAAGCAGGTCTTCTCTTCCTGCGCCGCTATTTCGTCTTGCAACCCGGAGCAATGCTCGACGGCAGCATGCGTATCGCCATCTACAGTCGCCTGCAACGACTGCCCATCTCGTTCCACGATCGCTGGCAAAGCGGGCAGCTTCTCTCCCGCGCCATGGGAGACGTCAGCACCCTGCGCCGCTGGCTCTCGTTTGGTTTTGTGTCTATCGTCGTCAGCGCTGTCACCCTGGTGCTCGGCCTCGGCGTTCTGTTTTGGATGAACCCCATCCTCGGTGCCGTCTTCACCCTGTTCATCCTTCCCTTGCTCTACATCAGCATTCGATTCAGACTTCGATTCGTCACCATCTCACGCAAGGCACAAGACCAAGCCGGAGAACTCTCCACATCTGTCGAAGAATCAGTTCACGGCGTTCGTGTCATCAAGTCGTTCGGTCGCACCGAGCACTTCTTGAACAAGTTCACCGACCGAGCCACCGAACTTCGACAGACAGAACTCGAGAAAGGACGCACCTCCGGACGCCTGGCATTCTGGCTGGTGCTCATCCCCGACACAGCCCTAGCAGCGACACTTCTTGTTGGCATCTACCTCGCCGGGCAAGACGCCGTCACCGTGGGAACCCTGTTCGCCTTCTTTGCCACGTCAGCAGTACTTCGCTGGCCGCTCGAAAACGTGGGCATGCTGCTCGCCCTCACCATCGACGCTTCAAACGCACTCGACCGCTACTACGAAGTCATCGATGCCCCCGTTGACATTCACGATTCGGCAAACGCTACGCCGCTGAATCCAGGGCCCGGCGAACTCGTTTTCGACGACGTGCATTTCAGATTCGCAGACTCCTCAGCCGATGAACCGGACATCCTGAACGGGCTTAACCTTCGCATCGCACCCGGTGAAACCGTGGCCCTCATCGGCCTGACCGGATCCGGCAAGTCAACCGTCACCTCGCTCGTAACGCGCCTCAACGATGTCACAAGCGGGCGCATCCTCATTGACGGTCAAGACATCAGAGAAGTCTCCCTCGAAAGCCTGCGCACCGAAGTGGCAATGGCGTTTGAAGACCCCACCTTGTTTAGCCTTTCGGTCAAAGAAAACGTGCTTCTGGGTCGGCCAGAACTACTCGAAGACAATGCCCGGGCACGCGAGGTTCTCGATCGCTCGCTCGACATTGCCCAAGCCGACTTTGCCCGCTCACTCCCCAAAGGCGTCGAGACCCGAATTGGCGAAGAGGGACTCAGCCTCTCCGGCGGCCAGCGCCAGCGTCTTGCTCTCGCCCGCGCGATTGCCACCGAACCTCGCATGCTCATCCTGGACGACCCGCTCTCCGCCCTCGATGTCAACACCGAGGCAATGGTTGAAGCCGCCCTGCGCACGGTTCTGAGCCAGACCACGGCACTCATCGTTGCTCACCGACCATCCACGGTGATGCTCGCCGACCGGGTCGCACTTCTCGACCACGGAGTCATCGCCGAGATCGGCACTCACAAAGAACTTCTTGCGCGCTCAGAGCGTTACCGCCACGTTATTTCAGCGTTGGAGGTGGAGTAGATGAGCATTTACGGAGTCGCCGCCGAAGAGCGACGCGACCTCAGCAAAGCTGAAATCAAGGCATTGCGTCAACGCTCCATCCGCTTGCTCGCCGTGAGCGTCAAACCCCTCCGCAAGCGCATCGTCGCCACGATGGGCATGGTCATTATTAGCACGCTCGCACAAGTGGCTGGACCGACCCTGCTTGCCATTGGCATCGACAAAGGTCTTGGCGCGCTCACACAGACAGGCAACTGGATGCCCGCGCTGTGGATTGCGCTTGCCTATGTCAGCCTTTCTGCCCTGGGCGGCAGCATGATGATGCTCTACAAGCGGTCATCAACAACCATCAGCCAAAGCGTCATGTACGACCTGCGCGCCAAGATGTTCGAGCACACTCAAAAGCTCGGTGTTGCCTTCCACGAGAAATACACGAGCGGTCGCGTTATCGCTCGACAAACGAGCGATCTTGACACCGTGCGCGAATTCCTCGACGGCGGCATCAGCGACCTGGTCAGTGGCATTCTCTACATGCTGTTTACCGGAATCGCTCTTGTCAGCCTCGACCCGCAGAGTGCGTTGCCCATTCTGGTGGCGTTCATTCCGCTGTTCTTTTTCGCCCGATGGTTCGCGGGTCAATCGCGTCTGGCATTCCGTGAATCTCGTATTTACTCGGCGCGATTGATTGTTCAGTTTGTCGAGACGATGACCGGCATCCGTGCAGTCAAGGCTTTCCGTCGTGAACGCCGAAATGACGAGAACTACACGGTCAATGCGGTCGCCTACCGCGAGGCAAACCGCCGAGTTATCGGCCTCTTTGGCATCTTTGATCCTGGTCTGAAGCTCACCGGAAACATCACCATGGTGGTCGTGCTCGTGCTGGGTGCGTTCCGCGTGGTTCACGGGCAGATGGATATCGGCGTACTGCTCGCTGTTGTTCTGTATTCGCGCCGATTCTTCGATCCGGTGCAGAACCTCACCATGTTCTTCAACTCCCTGCAGAACGCCTCGAGTGCTCTCGAGAAGATCTCTGGCGTTCTCGAAGAAGACCCCGGCGTTGCCGAGCCCGAACACCCCATCGCCCTGCCGCACACGGGTGGCTCAATCGACTTCGACAATGTCGCCTTCGGTTATACAGATGCTGGTCTTGTTTTCAAAGACCTCAATCTGCATATTCCTGCTGGGCAGACCGTTGCCCTCATTGGCACCACGGGTGCCGGCAAGTCAACTCTGGCCAAGCTTCTGTCGCGGTTCTACGACCCCACAGCCGGCTCAATCACGCTCGACGGGGTCAACATTCGAGAAGTTGCCAACGACGACCTTCGTCAGGCTGTGGTGATGGTCACTCAAGAGGCATACATTTTCTCGGGCTCGATTGCCGACAACATTTCAATTGGCAAGCCAGGTGCATCCTTCGACGAGATCGTGGCTTCTGCGAAAGCAGTTGGCGCACACGATTTCATCTCGTCACTGCCAGAAGGCTACGACACCGATGTCAACAAACGCGGCGGTCGTCTCTCAGCAGGTCAGCGCCAACTCGTGTCATTTGCACGCGCGTTCATCGCCGATCCAGAAGTTGTCATTCTGGATGAAGCAACCGCATCACTCGATATCCCCAGCGAACGCTTGGTGCAGAAGGGCCTGACCACGCTTCTGGCCGACCGCACGGCCATCATCATCGCGCACCGATTGTCGACCGTCTCTATCGCCGATCGCGTTGTCGTGATGGAACACGGACGCGTCATCGAAGACGGGTCGCCGACGGAACTTGTCGAAGCAAGCGGTAAATTCGCGGACTTGCACGCCGCCTGGCGAGAATCCCTCGCCTAAAACAGAACTAGAAGCGCTCGGGCTCGCCGATGTACAGCTGCTGCGGGCGACCAATCTTTGTCTGTGGGTCCTGGTTCATTTCACGCCAGTGAGCGATCCAGCCAGGAAGGCGACCGAGCGCGAACAGCACGGTAAACATGCGGGTCGGGAAACCCATCGCCTTGTAGATGACGCCGGTGTAGAAGTCGACGTTGGGGTACAGCTTGCGCTGGATGAAATACTCATCCTGCAGCGCGATTGCCTCGAGCTCTTTGGCGACGTCAAGCAGCGGGTCGGATACGCCAAGTGCCGCCAGAACCTCGTCGGCGCTTTCCTTGACCAGGCGTGCACGCGGGTCGTAGTTCTTGTAGACGCGGTGACCGAAGCCCATGAGACGAACGCCGTCTTCTTTGTTCTTCACGCGCGAAACGAACTTCTCGACCGAGTCACCCGAGTCTTGGATCTGCTTGAGCATGGTGAGAACGGCTTCGTTAGCGCCACCGTGTAGCGGACCAAACAGTGCGTTGATACCAGCCGAAACCGATGCGAACAGGTTGGCGTCGGTTGAGCCAACGAGTCGAACGGTCGACGTCGATGCGTTCTGCTCATGGTCTTCATGCAGGATGAGCAGGCGCTCGAGCGCGCGAACAACAACAGGGTTGAGCTCGTACTCTTCTGCGCGGTTACCGAACGTCAAGCGCAGGAAGTTCTCGATGTAGTTCAGGTCGTTCTTGGGGTACAGGAACGCCTGACCGATGCTCTTCTTGTGAGCGTAGGAAGCCATGACCGGAACCTTTGCCAGCAGGCGATAGGTGGCCAGTTCGACGTGCTCGGGGTTCTTCGGGTCGAGCGAGTCTTCGTAGTAGGTCGAAAGCGCAGAAACACCGGCCGAGAGAACGGGCATCGGGTGTGCGTTGCGGGGGAAACCAGAGAAGAAGTTCTTGAGGTCTTCGTGCAGCAGCGAGTGGCGCTGAATCTGCTCTTCGAAGTGGCTGAGCTCACTGTCGGTAGGAAGGTTGCCGTAGATCAACAGGTACGCAGTCTGCAGGAACGAGAAGTTCGTTGCCACGTGATCGATGGGGTAACCGCGATAACGCAGAATGCCCTGCTCGCCATCGATATAGGTGATTTTCGACTTGGTGGAAGCGGTGTTCACAAAGCCGTAGTCGAGGGAGGTGAGACCCGTGTTCTTCGTCAGTGTCGAGAAGTCGATGGATGATGCACCTTCAACGCTTCGAAGTACCGGATATTCCGAGGTAACTCCGTTGAAAGTGAGCTGAACTTTGTCAGCGGGCGCGCCATTGTCGGTCACGAACTTCTCCTAGCGAAACAGCAGGGGTGAGCGGTTTATTTTGTGGATGCCGACGTTGTGCGTCTATGCATACAGACTGCCTCTAGCCTATTGGCAAAAACTAGCCTGCGGTTGCCCATTCCAGTGCCGGATGGCACGAACAAGCACTTACTCGCCGCGCAGTCTGGCAGCGGCGGCAGCGATACGTTCATCACTCGCCGTCAGTGAGACGCGAATGTGTGTCTCCGAGTGATCACCGTAGAAGTATCCGGGGCCGGCAAGGATGCCTAAATCAGCCAGGCGATCAATCGATTGCCATGCGTCGACACCCTCGCTTAGCCACAAGTAAAGCCCTGCTTCACTTCCGGCAAGTGCGAATCCGGCGTCTTGAAGCGCGGGCAGTAAAACCTCACGGCGAGCGCGGTAAATGTCTTTTTGGTGTTCGACGTGAGCGTCATCACCAAGAGCCACGACCATCGCTGCCTGTACGGGAGCCGGAATCATCATTCCGGCGTGCTTGCGAATGACAAGCAGTTTGGCAATAAGTGATTCGTCACCTGCGACAAAAGCGGCACGGTACCCAGCGAGGTTGGACTGCTTACTCAGCGAGTAGGCCGCAAGAATTCCGGCGTTGTCTCCCCCGGTCACACGGGAGTCGAGCACACTCGGAATGGGCTGCTTATCCCAGGGGGCATCCCAGCCCAACTCGGCGTAGCACTCGTCAGAAATAACAATCGCACCCAGTTCACGAGCGCGACGCACGCGGGCAGTCAGCGCTTCAATGTCGAGCACGCGACCATCAGGGTTACCGGGAGAGTTCAGCCAAACAAGCTTGGTATTCGCCGGCCACTCATCTGGGTTGTCAGATGCCAGAGGAGTTGCACCGGCAATGGATGCACCAATCGCGTACGTCGGGTAAGCCGCACGCGGGTAAACGACAACATCGCCCTCACCAAGACCGAGCATGAACGCAGCCCATGCGACGAATTCCTTGGAGCCGATCGTGGGAAGTACTCCGTCGACGCTCAAGCCGGTCACACGACGACGACGCTCAAACCAGGCGACGATTGCCTCGCGCAGCTTCACGGTGCCAACCGTGGTTGGGTAGGCGTGAGCATCCGTTGCCTCAGCAAGTGCCTGGCGAACAACCTCAGGTGTCGGGTCAACCGGCGAACCAATCGAAAGATCGACAATGCCGTCGGGATGCGCCGCCGCACGCTTGGCGTAGGGCGCCATGGCATCCCACGGGTATTCGGGAAGCGGCTTGAGCATGTTTAGTGAGCCTGAGGAGGCAGCGCGGAAATCACGGGGTGATCCCACTTGATAACGCCAACTTTGGCAGCGCCACCGGGCGAACCAATCTCGGTAAAGAACTCAACGTTGGCCTTGTAGTAGTCAGCCCACTGCTCAGGTAGATCATCTTCGTAGTAGATGGCTTCAACGGGGCACACCGGCTCGCAAGCGCCGCAGTCGACGCACTCGTCGGGGTGGATGTAAAGGCTTCGCTCACCCTCGTAAATGCAGTCAACCGGGCATTCATCGATGCAGGCGCGGTCTTTGACGTCCACACACGGGAGGGCAATGACGTAGGTCATGAGGCGTCCTTTTGAAAGAGAGTCGAACGGCTTAAGTCTAGTTCGACTTAGCTACGCGAACTGCGCTTCAGACGCGGCCACGCCACAACGATGGCACCAATAATTCCCGGGCCCGCCGTCCAGAGGGTTCCCCATGAGTTTGCAGGGATGAGCACGCTTCCCCCGGTGGTTTCAATCATCGCGACAAGGCTGATGGCAAGAATGCCGACGAGACCCAAAATCGATGGCCAGCGCGACTCGTTAGCAAGGCGAAGCCCGAGCAGATAGAACAGCACGAGAGCGAAGGCAAGGATGATCCCCCAGGGCAATTCAAACGAGCCAATTCGAAGCACAGACTGCTGAATCATTGTGCCGAGCATCCCGGCAACCAGACCACCGATGAATGCGGCAATAAGAATCAGGGGCTTTCGAAGTCGTTCCATCACATGGGAATACTAACTGGCGTTCTGGCCACCAGCATGACAAGGTTAGGGTATCCTTACTTAGGTAAACCTAACTTAGAGAGATCCACACATGTTTGCGAACCTGCTGATCGGCCTGCGAGAAGGCCTCGAAGCGTCCCTCATCGTTGGCATCCTCGTGGCCTACGTCGTCAAAATCGACCGTCGCGATGTGATTGCACGCATCTGGGCAGGCGTTGCCGCCGCCATCATCGTTTCCGTCGCGCTGGGATTCGCACTAACAGTCTTCGCCGAAGCCATGGGGCCAGCCGCCGAACCTGTCATTGCTGGAGTCGCATCCATCCTTGCCGCCGCCATGGTCACCTGGATGATCTTCTGGATGGCAAAGACCGCTCGATCCATCAAGGGCGCGCTCGAGTCCGAGGTCGCCACGAGTCTCTCCAAGGGCGCATGGGCCGTCGTCGGAATCGCATTCCTCGCGGTTGTTCGTGAAGGAGCTGAAACGACCCTCTTCGTGTGGGCAGCCGCACAAAACGCAGATGCCACCATCCGACCCCTCGCAGGCGCCGTCATCGGAATCCTCATCGCGGCCACCCTCGGTTACCTCATCTACCGCGGAAGCCTCAAGTTCAACCTGTCAGCGTTCTTCCTCTGGTCAGGCATCTTCCTCATCATCATCGCCGCAAGCATGCTTGTTGGCGGTGTGGGTGACCTTCAAGAAGAAGCCGGCTTGCTGCCCTTCCTGACAGCCACCGCCTACGACTTCTCCAACGCAATCCCGGAAGACAGCATTCTGTTCATCGTTCTGCGCGGCATCTTCGGATTCCACAACTCGATGACCTGGCTGCAGCTCATCGTGTGGATTCTGTTCGTGGCAATCACCATGACCACGTTCCTGCGCAAATCCATTCACCGCAAGATCACCCCGGTCGAAACCACCGAGATTCGCGTCATTCGCAGCGTCAATTAGAGAATTGAGCGCTGTCAACGATGGCAGTGCAGTCTCCGCCCGCGGGGCCCCTTGGCTTCGCCATTCCCCGACGCCCGACCACACCCGAGACAGCACTGCCCGCGAGACAGCGCGCCTCTTCAAGACGATTGTCTCGAAACTTGATACGCCCGAATATCCCTGCATCTCGGGGTTAATCAACGAATGGGCCGCCGGATAATCCGACAGCCCATTCAGCGCTTTTCTAGTCGTTCTGCTTCTTGAGACGGCTCGCTGCGCGGGCACGCTCGGTTGCGTCGAGGTTGACCTTGCGGATACGAACTTTCTCTGGAGTAACCTCAACGCACTCGTCTTCACGGGCAAACTCGAGGCACTCTTCGAGAGAAAGGATGCGCGAAGGCGTCATCGACTCGAAAGAGTCAGCCGAAGCGGCACGCATGTTGGTGAGCTTCTTTTCTTTGGTGATGTTGACGTCCATGTCGTCGGCGCGTGAGTTCTCGCCGATGACCATACCTTCGTATACCTCATCACCGGGCTCGACGAAGAACGACATACGCTCCTGCAGACCAGTGATGGCGAAGGGGGTGACAACACCTGAGCGGTCAGAAACGATCGAACCGTTCTGACGGGTAACTATCTGACCAGCCCACTCGTCGTATCCGTGCGAGATGGCGTTGGCGATACCGGTTCCACGGGTGATGGTGAGGAATTCGGTACGGAAACCGATCAGACCACGCGAAGGAACGATGAACTCCATACGAACCCAGCCAGTGCCGTGGTTGACCATCGACTCCATGCGTCCCTTGCGGGCAGCCATGAGCTGAGTGATGGCACCGAGGTGCTCATCGGGGGTGTCGATGGTGAGGTGCTCGTAAGGCTCGTGAGTTTTGCCGTCAACCTTCTTCGTAACTACCTGAGGCTTTCCAACGGTGAGCTCGAAGCCTTCACGACGCATGTTTTCGACGAGGATGGCGAGAGCGAGCTCTCCACGACCCTGTACTTCCCACGCGTCGGGAGCTCCGATGTCTACGACGTTGAGCGAAACGTTACCGATGAGCTCACGGTCGAGACGCTCCTTGACCATACGAGCGGTGAGCTTGTGGCCCTTGACCTTGCCAACGAGAGGCGAGGTGTTAGCACCAATGGTCATCGAGATCGCGGGGTCATCCACGGTGATTGCGGGAAGCGGACGAACGTCTTCTGGGTCTGCGAGGGTCTCACCAATGGTGATGTCTTCAATACCTGCGACGGCGACGATGTCACCGGGGCCCGCGTTCTCGGCTGGGAAGCGCTCGAGCGCCTTGGTGATCAGCAGCTCGGTAATGCGAACGTTCGAAACGGTTCCATCGTGCTTGACCCATGCGACGGTCTGGCCCTTCTTGATCGTGCCGTTGAAGACACGAAGAAGTGCGAGACGACCAAGGAACGGCGAGGCGTCGAGGTTGGTGACGTGAGCCTGGAGCGGTGCCTCGTCGTCGTAGGACGGCGCAGGGATGTGCTGAAGAATCGCTTCGAAGAGTGGTTCGAGGTTGTCGTTGTCGGGAAGCGAACCATTTGCAGGCTTGGTGTGGCTAGCGGCGCCAGCGCGGCCCGAAGCGTAAACAACAGGAACGTTGAGCACTGCGTCGAGGTCAAGGTCTGGCATGTCTTCGTGCAGGTCCGATGCAAGTCCGAGCAGCAGGTCCTGGCTCTCGCCGACGACCTCATCGATGCGGGCATCCGGACGGTCGGTCTTGTTGACCAGAAGAATAACGGGCAGTGTTGCCTCGAGTGCCTTACGAAGAACGAATCGGGTCTGCGGAAGCGGACCTTCCGATGCGTCAACGAGAAGGACAACGCCATCGACCATCGACAGACCACGCTCAACCTCGCCACCGAAGTCGGCGTGACCCGGGGTGTCAATAACGTTGATGGTGATGGGGCCATTGGTGGCGTGCTTGCCCTCGTACGAGACCGCGGTGTTCTTCGCGAGGATGGTGATTCCCTTTTCGCGTTCGAGGTCGTTCGAGTCCATCATGCGGTCTTCGGCGGCGAAGTGCGCGTCGAAGGAGTTGGTCTGCTTGAGCATGGCATCGACCAGGGTGGTCTTACCGTGGTCAACGTGGGCAACGATTGCGACGTTGCGCAGGTCTGAGCGAAGGGCGTGCGCCATGAAAGTTTCCTTTGCTGTGGCGTCCGTGCGCCACGAGTGATCATGCCCCGAAGAATCAACATCGATATGTCGCACAAAATGGCGCAACAAAGGGCGCTTTAAGTATAGGTTGACGCTGGCCCTGCCCCTGACGAGGTTAGACGCCGAGTCGGATGTTCGCGCCGGGAATCGCTTCGAGCAAGTTCTTCGTGTACTGCTCACGCGGGTTGTCGAAAATCTCGTTTGTCGTTCCCGCTTCGACGATCTGACCCTTGTTCATGACACAGACTTCATCAGCGATAACGCGAACTACTGCCAGGTCGTGGGTGATGAACAGGTACGTCAGTCCGAGCTCGCTCTGCAACTCACTCAGCAGCTGCAGAATTTGAGCCTGCACAAGTACGTCGAGCGCTGAAACCGCTTCGTCGAGAATCACGATGTCGGGCTTGAGCGCCAGTGCACGAGCGATTGCCACGCGTTGACGCTGACCACCTGAGAGCTCTCCCGGATAACGACCTGCGATGCTCCATGGCAGAGAAACCTGCTCGAGGAGTTCACGCACGCGAGCGGTGCGTTCAGCACGGCTGCCGACTTTGTGAGTCACGAGCGGTTCAGCGATGGTGTTAGCGATATTGCGCAATGGATCGAGAGAGCCGAAGGGATCTTGGAACACGGGCTGCATGTGCCCGCGCAGAGCAAATAGCTCTTTCTTGTTCATCGACGAAATGTCTTGACCGTTGATGACGACCGACCCGGATGTCACGGATTCCAAACCGAGGAGCATCTTGGCGACTGTGGACTTGCCAGAGCCAGACTCCCCCACCAGCGCCATCGTGGTTCCGCGCTTGATATCGAAGCTCACGCCGTCGACCGCGGTGAATGGAGTCGACTTAAAGCCGGAGCCTCGAATCGAGTAAACCTTCTTGACGTCGGTGAGCGAAATCGCAACCCCACTACCCTCGCTTCGAGCAGCACGTCGAGCAGCGACCTCGGTGAGGTCGAACTCGGCATCTGCGTTTCCGACAGAAATGCCTGCCGAGAGACGACGGGATGCCAGCGACGGAGCGGCAGCCACCAGTCGCTTGGTGTACGGGTGCTGCGGGTTGGTCAAAATTTCGCGGCTCGGCCCGGACTCCACGATCTTGCCGCGGTACATGACCACGAGCTGCTCAGCGCGCTCAGCTGCAAGACCGAGGTCGTGCGTGATCAAAATGACGGACGTGCCTTTTTCGCGCGTGAGCTCGTCGAGATGATCGAGGATGGTGCGCTGCACCGTGACATCGAGTGCCGATGTCGGTTCATCCGCAATGAGGAGCTTGGGGTTTGCAGAAAGACCAATACCAATCAGCACGCGCTGGCGCATACCGCCCGAGAACTGGTGCGGGAACTGCTTGAGGCGCTTGTCTGCGTCGGAAAGACCCGCCTTGCGCAGAACCTCGATGGCGGCATCCCGAACCTCTTGCTTGCCCGTTGCGACACCGTTGGCACGAATAGCCTCTTCGACCTGGAAGCCAACTGACCACACCGGGTTGAGGTTCGACATGGGGTCTTGAGGTACGAAACCGATCTGACGACCACGAACTTGTTCGTGTTCTTTGTCGCTTGCACCGACCAGCTCTTTGCCATCGAACATGATTGACCCGCCGGATACCTTGCCGGATCCGGGCAGGAGGTTGACGATGGCGTGTGCAGTGGTCGACTTACCCGAGCCCGACTCGCCCACAATGGCGAGGGTCTGGCCGGCGTACAGCTCGAGCGTGACACCATCAACTGCTCGAACATTTCCGTTCTGAGTCGGGAAGTCGATTTCGAGATTCTGGATGCGAAGCAGCGGTTCTTCGGTCATCGTGACGCCCTCGCCTTCGGGTCGAGTGCCTCGCGAATAACTTCACCCATCATGATGAAGGCGAGCACAGTGATGGACAGGGCCAAAGAAGGCCAGATCAGCGTCATCGGGTTGGTGCGAATGTCACTTTGGGCTTGACTGATGTCGTTACCCCACGACATAAATGTCGAAGGAAGGCCCACACCAAGGAACGACAACGTTGCCTCGGCGACAATCGCTGCGGCCAGAGACATCGTTGTAATGACGATGACGGGTGCGATCGAGTTCGGCAGTACGTGACGCCACAGGATGCGCGTGCGACTGACACCGATGGCCGTCGATGCCATGACAAAGTCGGAGTTCTTTACTCGCAAAATTTCTGCGCGAAGAACACGAGCTGTCGATGGCCACGCGAAAATTCCGATAGCCAACGAGATGACAAGCACGTTGCGGTGTGCGGAGAGAACCGACATGACAACGACTGCAGCCAAGATGTAGGGAATCGCGAAGAAGATGTCACCGATGCGTGACAGAACTGCGTCGATCCACTTGCCGTAGAAGCCGGCGATAGCGCCAATGATGATGCCAACACCCATGGTCAGAATGACAACAACGATGCCCACTGACAGCGACGTGGATGTGCCGTAAATGATGCGAGCAAAGATGTCACAGCCCTGTCGGGTGAAACCGAGTGGGTGTCCCCAGATAGGTCCTGCGTTGCTGTTCGACAGGTAACACTTATCGTTTGGCGGTTCGGCCGTGAAAATCGACGGAAACAGCGCCACGATAATCACGAGCAGGATGAGCACACCCGAGATGTAGAACATGGGGCGACGGCGCATATCGCGCCAGGCATCCAGCCAGAGATTGCTGGGCTTGGAGTCGCCGGTTACGGAGTCAACCGCCAACAGCGGTGTCTCCGAGAGCGGCGCAACGTAGTGCGGTTGTTTATTTGCCATAACGAATCCTCGGATCCAGTGCCGCATAGAGCAGGTCGGTAATGAGGTTAACGACGAGGTAGATCAGAACCATGACAGTCACGAATGACACGACGGTTGGACCCTCACCTCGAACAATGGCCTGGTAGAGCGTGCGTCCCACACCTGGCACGTTGAAAATACCTTCGGTGACTGTGGCACCGACAAGCAGAACACCGAAGTCAACTGCAAGGAAGGTGACCACGGGAATAAGTGAGTTGCGAAGAATGTGAACGCGAACCACACGAGCCTTGGTAAGACCCTTGCTGTAGGCGGTACGGACGAAGTCTTGACCTGACGTCTCGATGACCGACGAGCGTGTGAGCCGGATGATGTACGCGATGCTCACCGTAGCCAAGACAGCTGCGGGAAGTATGAGCTCCGTCCATTCGGCGGCGCCACTGACTGTCGCTCTGGCCCAGCCAAGTTTGATGGCGATAAAAAACTGTGCGACGAAAGCGATCACGAAGATGGGCAGCGAGATGAAGATCAGGCTGATGACCAGTGCCGACGAATCGAAAAGCTTGCCTTTGCGAAGGCCCGAAATGAGGCCAACGCCGATGCCGAAAACCATTTCAAAGAGCAACGCGAGGATGGCGAGGCGAATGGTGACCGGGAAGGTTTGAGCCAGGATGTTGCCCACTGGCTGACCAGAGAAAGATGTGCCGAAGTCTCCACGGAAGACTCCACCGATGTAAATCAGGTACTGCACAATGAACGGTTGATCGAGGTGGTATTGCGCGCGAAGCTGCTCTGCTACCGCGGGATTGACGCCCTTGTCACCGAACAGAGCGACGATGGGGTCACCCGGCATGGCGAAAACCATGAAGTAGATGAGAAGCGTTGTCCCGAAGAACACGGGTATCGCCTGCAGAACGCGGCGAACGATGTATCCGAACATGATGACTACCTTACGAGGAAATGGGGCGGTAACCGCTGTGGGTTACCGCCCCATTCACTGTGTCTTTGCCCTAAAGAATTACTTCTTTACAACGTTGTAGAGAATCGGAACAGAGTTCCAGCCGAAGGCTACGTTCGAAACCTTCGTGCCATAACCACCGTCGGTGATTCCGTACCACATGGGGATTGCGGGCAGTTCCTTGAGAAGGATTTCCTGAGCCTGCTGGAAGTACTTGTTAGCTTCATCCAGCGACTTTGCCGAGTTGCCCTTCAGGAACAGTGCGTCAACGTCAGCGTTGGAGTACTGACCGTCGTTAGCACCTGCACCGGTCTGGTACAGCGGCTCGAGGAAGTTGGCGAGAGCCGGGTAGTCGGCCTGCCATCCCGTGCGGAACGCGGTGGCGATCGTCTTGTCGGTTACAGCCGTACGCAGTTCCTTGAAGGTTGCGTAAGGAGCACCCGAGGCGTCGATGCCAAGCGTGTTCTTGATCTGGTTGGTGATTGCGTCAACCCAGCCCTGGTGTCCACCGTCCGAGTTGTAGGCAATCTGGAACTTGCCGCTCCACGGCGAGATTGCGTCGGCCTTTGCCCACAGCTCTTTTGCCTTGGTTGCGTTGAAGTCAAGAACCTCCGAGCCAGGAAGCTTGTCGCTCCAACCGGCGATAACCGGCGAAGTGAAGTCCTTGGCAGGCTGGCGAGTTCCGTTGAAGATAGCCGCAATAAGCTCGGGTCGGTTGATCGACATCGAGATGGCCTGACGACGCAGGTCTCCCTCTTCACCCGAGAAGTGTGCGAGACGCTCCGGAATGGTGAAGGACTGGAAGATGGCTGCACCCTGCTCTACTGCACGGTCTCCGAGGTCTGCCTTGAAAGTCTTCAAAGCCGAGTCAGGGATACCAGCGAGAACGTCGAGGTTGTCTGCCTGAAGGTCAGCGTATGCAGCTTCGAGAGTTGCGTAGAAGACGATGTCGAGACCACCGTTGAGCGGCTTGCGAGCACCGGTGTAACCGGGGTTCTTCACCAGCTTGATGTCGACGTTGTGCTTCCATGCGCCGTTCTCAGCGAGCATGTAGGGGCCGTTTCCAATCGGGTTCTCACCGAATGCCTTGGGGTCATCGAAGAATGCCTTGGGCAGCGGGTAGAAGCCCGAGTAGCCGAGACGCAGCGGGAAGTCCGACTGCGGAGCTGCAAGCTTCACGGTGAATTCGGTGGGGCTCACAACGGTCAGACCAGTCAACGGGGTGCTCTTGTCGTACGAGAAGCCCTCGATGATGTCGAAGTAGTAGCTGTTGAGCTGAGCGTTGTCGAGGAGAGCACCGTACTGCCATGCGTCGACGTAGCTCTGGGCGGTGACATCTTCGCCGTTGGTGAACTTCCAACCGCTCTTGATCTTGATGGTCCAGTTGATGTTGTCCGACGAGGTGATGGACTCAGCCATGTCGTTTACTGGAGCACCCTTCGCGTCGTAATAAACGAGACCAGCGTAGATCGAGTCGAGGATAAGTCCTCCACCGACCTCGTTGGTGTTGGTCGTTACGAGCGGGTTCTGAGGTTCGCTGCCGTTGACGGAGATGATGTTGTCATTTCCGCCACCGCCGGCACAACCGGTCAGTGTGAGAGCGGCGACTGCTGCAACGGCAACAAGCGCGGCTCCGATTTTCATTTTTCGCACAATGCCTCCTGGTGAGATTTGTTGCTGCCGCGTTTGTTCACGACAGCGTGCGTTTCCTTCACACTAGTCCTCTAATTGTGACTTTGTGAGGGGTTTGCGAGGGGTTTATCAACTCGTAATACGCACCTCGTTTTCAGGCGTCGGTCAGCGCGCAATCAGAAAACGGCGCATAGTCTGAGCAGGTGAATTCTTCGGTGACCCAACCATGGGATGCGCGCACGCAGCGTCGGCGCAGCATCCTTGAGATTTGGCTTGTTCTCGGCCTCTCACTCGGCGCATCTGCCGTTTACTCGATTGTTGCCGTAGTCCACCGCGTACTTGCGGATGAGTCGATCAAGAATCAAAGCGCCGTCATCAACGAACCGCTTGCTGTCGAATCGGTGTTTGATCTGATTTACCAACTGCTGGGAATCATCACTGCGCTCGTACCGGTTGCTCTCGCGCTTTACCTTCTGTGGCAGCCCGGCACAAATCCGTTCCGACGCATCGGTCTCGACTTCACAAGATTCGGACGCGACACCGGGCTCGGTCTCGGACTCGCCGCTCTGATCGGCATTCCCGGGATCGGTTTCTATCTGCTCGGCAATGCAATCGGCATCACGGTCAAAATAGTTCCCACCGCGCTTGGCACCTACTGGTGGACCGTGCCGGTGCTGATCCTCGTCGCCGCACGAGCCGCCTTGCAAGAAGAAGTGATTGTTGTGGGCTTCTTGTTCACGAAGCTTCGCGAGCTGGGGTGGAAGCCGTGGCTGATCATTGGCACCAGTGCGGTGCTGCGAGGCAGCTACCACCTGTACCAAGGTTTTGGCCCCTTTGTTGGAAACGCAGTCATGGGAGTCATCTTCGGAATGGCCTACCAACGCTGGGGTCGTGTGATGCCTCTGGTGATCGCGCACTTTGTTCTTGACGTGATCTCCTTCGTCGGTTACCCCATCGTGGCCCACCTCGCTCCAGGCTTCCTGCCAGGCACCTAATTCACAGCTTTGGCTCGATAGGCTGTGTGCATGTTTAAGCGCCTCGTTGCCCTGCTCGCCATCGCCCTCGCGGGTACTCTCGCACTTTCTGGTTGCGCATCCGATTTGAGCTCGACCAAAAGCCTTCACGGCGAAGCAGCCAAGGCGGCTCTTACCAAAGTTGTTGCCGATTCAGAAGCCGAGTTTGCGAAGTCCGGCGGAACAGAACAGGTCACCATCGGGCAAAAGCAGTTCGGCTTGGTTTACGACCCCAGTGTGAGCGCAACGGACAAGCAGACCGCGGTCTTCGATTCGAGCACCGACGGCCCGTCTCAGTACGCGGCAAAGGGCAACATCTTCTTGCTGTCACTTTCGAAGTTGCTCTCGAGCGAGCTCTTCACCGACGCAACCTACGAGTACAAGAACAGCGGATTCACGGTAACCGGCCAGAAAGCCATCATCACCGTTCAGATTTTTGAGAACCGTGTAAACGGAACGCTGCTTCGTAGCACGGCCGCGAATGGTCCGACGCAGGCAACCATCAATAACTACGGCGTCAACGAGATCGCGAAAGAAAAGCTCTCGACTGCAACGCCGGCCCCACCAGCGACGAACTAGGGCTCGTTTCAGCCCGATTCTCAGTCGGCAGGAAGATTTTCTGTGATTTTCTGGGGGAAACCCTTACTTTTGTCGAGCCTATAATCTCGGTCTAGTAGCGTTCCAAATATGTCGCATTCGACAGGCTAGCCTCACGAATCGCATAGCCGGTTGTCACGTGTTGGGGGCGTGATAACCGGCTTCTTTTATGCCTGCCTCTAGCCCTGTTCGAAAGCTTCAGGCGATGGGCACGAGCAGACCAGGTTGCGGTCACCGAACGCGTTGTCGATGCGCCGAACCGGAGGCCAGTACTTTCCGCGAATGCGCTCAGTCGATCGAACCGACTTCTCTCCCAGCGCGAAGGGGTACACGCCCTGTTCACGAGAGTAAGGACGATCCCACGCGCTCGTGAGGTCAGCGGCAGTGTGTGGAGCGTTTACCAGCGGGTTGTTATCCGCTGGCCACTTACCAGCAGCCACATCGTCGGCTTCTTGGCGGATTGCGATCATGGCATCGATGAAGCGATCAAGCTCGGCAAGATCCTCACTCTCGGTCGGCTCCACCATGAGTGTGCCTGCAACCGGGAAGCTCATCGTCGGTGCGTGGAAGCCGAAGTCAACCAAACGCTTGGCAACATCATCCACGGTCACCCCTGTTGCCGCGGTAAGCGGGCGCAAATCGAGAATGCACTCGTGGGCGACCAGGCCATTGTCACCGGTGTAGAGCACAGGGAAGTGCTCGTTGAGTCGGCGAGCAATGTAGTTGGCAGCAAGCACTGCAGAAGCCGTTGCGCGACGAATGCCGTCTTCACCCATTAAGCGAACGTATGCCCAGGAGATGGGAAGGATGCTCGGGCTTCCGTACGGGGCGGCGGAAATTTGCGCCCCCTCGTGAACAACTCGTGTTACCTCATCGTTCTTCACCAGGACATGCTTGCGGCTCTGCGCAAACGGGTGCCCCGGCAGGAACGGTGCGAGGTGGGCTTTGGCCGCGACCGGACCGACGCCCGGTCCGCCGCCACCGTGAGGAATGCAGAATGTCTTGTGCAGGTTGAGGTGCGAGACATCGCCGCCGAGGTCGCCATAGCGCGCGAATCCCGTCATGGCGTTCATGTTTGCACCATCAACGTAAACCTGACCGCCGGCAGCGTGAACCGCTTCGGTGATGTCGAGCACGTCGTGTTCGTAAACGCCGTGGGTTGAAGGGTAGGTGATCATCAGCGCAGCAAGAGAATCTGCATGAGTCGCGATTTTTTCGCGCAAGTCACCGAGGTCGACGTTTCCGTTCTCGTCACAGGCGACGACAACGACGCTCATACCTGCAAGCACAGCACTCGCCGCGTTCGTTCCGTGAGCACTCGACGGGATGAGGCACACGGTGCGACCAGTGTCACCGTTCGCGAGGTGGAAACCACGAATTGCGAGCAGACCCGCAAGTTCACCCTGGCTGCCCGCGTTGGGCTGAAGAGAAATGGTGTCGTATCCGGTGACATCAACCAACCAGGATTCAAGCTGCTTGATGAGTTCCAGGTAACCGGCGACATCGGCACTGGGCGCGAACGGGTGAATGCCAGCAAACTCGGGCCAGGTGACCGCTTCCATCTCGGTCGCCGCATTGAGCTTCATGGTGCACGAACCCAGCGGGATCATTCCTCGATCGAGTGCATAGTCATAGTCGGCAAGACGCTTGAGGTAACGCATCATGCTGGTCTCGGAGTGGTGCGTGTTGAACACCAGGTGAGTCAAAAACTCGGACTCGCGCTTGAGGTCGTCGGGAATCACATTCTGGGCTTCGACGAATGCGCCGGTAGCTCCAAACAACTGAGCAACGGCCTCAACCTCTGCCTCAGTCGTCGTTTCATCCACTGAAATGGTCAGTGTGTTGTCATCGATCAGGTTCAGTAAGAACCCTTGATCGCGTGCTTCTTCCGCAATCGCTCCGGCTCGACCCGGCACGTGAATCATCAGAGTGTCGAAGTAATTCTTGTGCACCACAGGTTGGCCGACACCAGCCAAAAGCGCGGCCAGAGCGGTTGCCTTGGAGTGAACATCCCGCGCGATATCGCGCAGTCCGTCTGGGCCGTGGTAGACCGCGTACATGCCCGCCATAACAGCCAACAAGACTTGAGCCGTGCAAATGTTCGACGTCGCCTTTTCACGGCGGATGTGCTGCTCGCGAGCTTGCAACGTCAGTCGATATGCCATTTCACCGTTTGCGTCTTTGGATACACCCACGAGACGACCGGGCATGCTGCGCTCTAGACCGGAACGAACCGCCAAATAACCGGCGTGCGGGCCACCAAAGCCAAGTGGCACACCGAAGCGCTGCGTTGTGCCCGCAGCGATGTCAGCGCCCAACTCTGCCGGCGACTTGAGCAGTGTCAGGGCAAGCAGATCGGCCATCACAATGGTGATTGCGCCAGACTTCTTAGCTCGGTCAATCGCCCAGGTGGGGTTCCACACGCGACCTGAAGCACCCGGATACTGAACGAGCATGCCAAACCCAGAAGGGTCATCGCCGGCAAGTAGGTCGGCAATACGAATCTCGATGCCGAGAGGTTCAGCGCGACCAGTCAACAATGACAGCGTCTGAGGCAGCACGTCTTTGTCCACGACAAACACATGGGACTCGCTCTTCGAGGCTCGACGCGCCATAAGCATGGCTTCGACGGCAGCGGTTCCCTCATCCAGCATGGAGGCGTTTGCGATGTCGAGACCCGTGAGGTCGGTGACCATCGTTTGAAAGTTGATGAGCGCTTCGAGGCGTCCTTGCGAAATCTCGGGCTGGTATGGCGTGTACGCCGTGTACCAGCTGGGGTTTTCGAGCACGTTTCGCTTGATGACGGCCGGAGTGATGGTGTCGTAGTAGCCCTGGCCTATGAACGAACGACGAACAGTGTTGTTTCTCGCGAGCATGCGAAGCTCGGCAAGCACCTCACGCTCCGACACCGGGTCAGGTAGAAGGCCCGAGCCGATGGGGCGGAACTTATCAACGTGAATCGACTCGGGAATTGCCGCTTCGATCAGTGTTTCGATGGAGTCGAATCCCAGTTCGGCGAGCATCGCCGACTGTGCACTCTCATCGGTTCCGATGTGGCGATCAACAAACTGCTCGGGCATGAATTCCTTAGTTTTATTCGCCGATGAGAGCGTTGTATTCGTCAGCGCTCAAAAGTGCGCCAGTTGACTCGACACGAATCTTGATCAGCCAGCCAGCGCCGAACGGGTCGCTGTTGACTAGCTCGGGGCTTGCAACGACCGCGTCGTTGACCTCGAGAACTTCACCTGATGCAGGGGCGAAGAGCTCACCGACTGACTTGGTCGACTCAATTTCGCCCACGACAGTTCCAGCGGCGATAGCAGCACCCACCTTGGGCAGCTCAACGTAGACAACATCGCCAAGCTTTTCGGCAGCGTAAGCCGTAATGCCGACAACAGCGGTGTCGCCGTCAACGCGAAGCCATTCGTGTTCTTCGGTGTACGAGAGTTCCTGTGGGTTAGCCATGGTTAGTTCTTCTTTCGCGAATAGAAGGGCAGTGCTGTAACGGTATAGGAGTGTCGTGAACCACGGATGTCCACATCAAGGTGAGTCCCTGGTTCTGTTTGCGAGGCATCGACGAATGCCATTGCGACCGGGTACCCGAGTGTCGGCGAAAGAGCGCCCGAGGTAACGACCCCGACGCGCTGGTCGCCGGCGAAAACCTCGTATTCTGCACGAGCAGCCCGCTTGCCATCGCCCACCAGACCAACCAAAACAGGTGCGTCCGACGGAAGCTGCCGCTGAAGCGCTGCCCGACCGACGAAATCACCATCTTTGGTAAAGGCAACAGCGCGACCAAGACCCGCCTGGTCAGGACGAGTGGTCAGATCGAGTTCGTGGCCGTAAAGCGGCATACCGGCTTCGAGTCGGAGCGTGTCACGGCAGGCCAGTCCGGCAGGAACTAAGCCGTGGGCCTCTCCCGCTTCACTCAATGCCACCCAAAGATCACGCGCGTGTTCGGCATCGATGTACAACTCGAAACCGTCTTCACCGGTGTATCCCGTTCGCCCGATGAGAACTGAGTTGCCCAAGAACTGTGCCGGCAAAGACCAGTAGTACTTCAGGTCTGAAAGCGAAGCCTGTGGCCGATCAGCAGCTGAGTCAGCAAGCTCGAGCCCGACTGTGCTTTCGAGAATCGCTCGGGCGTTCGGCCCCTGAACAGCGATCAGTGCAGTCTCATCGCTCTGGTCGACGACGACAGCGCGAAAACCCGCGGTTCGTGCAACCAGTGGCGGAACAACGTTGAATCGGTTGCCGGCGTTGGCAACAACGAGAAAGTGTTCGAGACCAAGGCGGTAGATGATCAAGTCATCAATGATGCCACCGGCTTCGTTGAGAAGTAGCGAGTACTTGGCCTGGCCTATCGCGAGCTTGCTGACATCTGCCGAAACTGCGTAGTTCAAGTAGCCAACGGCGTCTGGGCCGGTGACCGAAATTTCGGCCATGTGCGAAATGTCGAAAATTCCGGCAGATTCGCGAACGGCGTGGTGTTCAGCGAGATCGCTCGAATAGCGAACGGGCATTTCCCAGCCGGCAAAGTCGGTGAAAGACGCACCGCGAGAAACGTGCACATCATGCAGTGGCGAGTAGCGCGCAGATGCTGCGGGAGCGGGTGCAGAGGAATCAGACAAGAGTTCTCGAATCTGGCCAACGGCCGATTGATGGAACTCCCCCTCTGTCATTGATGCCTGAGAGTTTCACCTCGACGTAGGTCTGAGGCTTTCACCGTGGGCGAGGATGCTCGAGGCATCCTTCTTTTCAGAGTGACCAGTTCGACGCGGTGCATTCACCTGAGAGATTGTCGGGGAGGATTGCTCCTTCGGTGTTCGTACGACTGCTACGAACTCTCCCGCATCGACCTTATGGTCCGTTATTCAGTTGTAAGGACAGGCTATCAGGCGTGTGATTTGAGACGGCGTTTACGCGCGCTCGACACGATTTGCGAGACAGAAACTCCAATGATCGCGATGAGGAATACCGCTGAGGCGACAACGTTCGCTTCAGCCGGTACGCCGCGAACGGCCGAGATGTAGATGAACGTGGGGAACGTTTGCATCGAGCCAGAGTTGAAGTACGTGATGATGAAGTCGTCAAAGCTGAGTGCGAACGAGAGTAGCGCGGCGGCGGCGATGCCGGGCATCAGCAGCGGGAAC
>JBDKLU010000032.1:0-19273 GCA_039795475.1 Actinomycetota bacterium
AAGATATTGCTTGCCCAGTTGATTCACGGTGTAAATCTTCCGTGATGGCCCCTTTTCAGATGGTGCTTTCGACACGCTTAGGAACCCCTTTTGTTCGAGCCTTACAAGCAGGGCATAGACAGTTCCTTCGGCAATATCCGAGAACCCTTTTTGTCGAAGCCAGCTGACGATGTCATAACCGTGTGTTGATTCATTAGATAACGAATGAAGAACAACTCCTTCAAGAATGCCTTTGAGCATTTCTGTCTCTTGCTTCACCATTTGCGCCTTTCGTATCTGTACTTAGTGTCGCTGAGTACCACTAGATAGTAACGCTAAGTAGTGACTTTTCGCAAATGACAAAAGCCCCAGAGCAATCTGGGGCTTTTCACTGTCTCATTAGCAAATCGGCAAGTTATGCCGATTTGTATCAAACGCGGAGAATAGGGGATTCGAACCCCTGAGAGCTTTCACTCAACACGCTTTCCAAGCGTGCGCCATAGGCCACTAGGCGAATTCTCCAGTGGCGCTTGGTTCGTGGAGGAACCAAACAACCTCCAACATTCTATTGGGGCGGGCGCCGTCCGAATTTCACGGGTTACCAAGTCGTGGCTTGCCGGCGAACGAATGGCGACTGCCGGTGTCATCCCGGCAAACCTTGGAGCAAGCCTCGGTGAACTGGGTGAGTTTCTGGCAAGTCCTGCTGAGATTTTTCTTACCGTGGGTCACGTGAGTATGAAAGTAGCCGTCATCGGACTTGGATACCTCGGAGCGACCACCGCTGTCGCTCTCGCACTCGTCGGTCACGACGTCATCGGAATCGATCCCGATCAATCAAAGGTCGATGCCCTCCGCGCAGGTCGCGTTCCCTTCTTCGAACCCGGCCTGGACGAAGCTCTCGTTGAAGCGCAGGCCACTGGCCGCCTCACAATTCAGACCGAACACACCTGCACCAGCGCTGCTGCAGATGTGTTCTTGCTTTGTGTGGGGACACCCCAGTCGCGAACGGGACTCGGCGCAGACCTGCGTTACCTCGAATCTTCGATTGACAACCTAGCTCCCTACCTACGACCTGAAGCGATTGTCGTGGGAAAATCGACGGTCCCTGTCGGTACAGCCGAGGCACTCAAAGCTCGACTTTCAGCTCTCGTTCCATTCGAGCCATTCGTTTCGTGGAACCCAGAATTTCTGCGAGAAGGCACGGCACTCAAAGACACCCTCACGCCCGATCGAATCGTCATCGGCGTCGACGAACCCCACAGCGAAGCCCTACTTCGCCGCATGTACCAGCCGATGGCCGATCTCAATATCCCGATTGTGAAGGTCGACAGTAAGACCGCTGAGCTGGTCAAGGTAGCAGCCAACTCTTTCCTGGCAACGAAGATCTCCTTCATCAACGCCATGGCAGAAATTTCAGAAAAGGTAGGTGCTGATGCAGTTCTTTTGGCAGAGGCGATCGGTTATGACGAGCGGATCGGAAACAAGTTCTTGAAAACTGGAATCGGCTTTGGAGGCGGTTGCCTGCCCAAGGACATCAGAGCTTTCCAGGCATGTGCGTCAGACCTGGGGCTCGAGCAGTCCGTTTCATTCCTCGCTCAAGTTGAAGACATCAACCTGCGTCGTCGCACTCGTGTCGTTGAAATCGCACGCGAGGAACTAGGAGACTTGTCGAATCGTCGAGTAGCCATGCTCGGTGCCGCGTTCAAGCCTGAGACTGACGATATTCGTGACTCGCCCGCGATGGCTGTCGCCGAGCTGCTCTGGGCTGCTGGTGCGCATGTGGTCGTGCACGACCCCAAGGCCATTGACAACGTCCGCCGTGTGTACCCGAACCTTACTGTTGCCGACACGCTGGACGAAGCAGTTACCGCGGCCGAACTTGTCGTCGTCGGCACCGAGTGGCGTGAATACGCTCTCGCCGACTCGGCTCACCTCGGTGCACTTGTCGCGAACAAGCTCGTGATCGATGGGCGAAACGTGTTGCCCTATCGCCAGTGGCAAGAAAACGGCTGGAATGTCATCGCACTCGGTAGAAACCTCGAACACAACGCGGTTGAGGTTTTTGCATAACCATGACCAAGTTCTTGTATCGCAGCTACGTCGCCATGGGTGATTCCCTCACCGAGGGATTGGGCGACACGGGCTTCGAACAGGACCGCATGAACAAGGGGTGGGCCGATCGCCTAGCAGCACTGCTTGCGCGCGAGGCGGCCTTCGCTGGCCACAGCTTTGACTACGCAAACCTGGCATTGCGAGGATCCAACAGTCTGCACATCCTGACCGCTCAGCTTGAGCTTGCACTCGAACTCAAAGCTGATCTCGTCACAATCATGACCGGTGCAAATGACTTGTCTTGGTTCCCTTGGCGCAAGAAAGCCATCGACCACATGCTTCGCGGCGCACTAGTTCGCCTTTACGACGTCGGATCGCACGTGGTTCTTCTCAACACAGTTCGACCGGCTCACACCACGCTGGCGAAACTGATGATCAGACGTTCGCGCGCGATGTCCAACATCATTGCCCGAATTGCCGGTGAGTTCGGCACTCCAGTCGTCGACGTTCATTCCATGCGTGAGTTCGAATCCCTCGATTTTTGGGCCAGTGACCTCGTGCACTTCTCCTCGAACGGCCACTCGCGGGTGACAAACGAGGTTGCAGCCGTTCTCTCGATCGATTGCCGAGACGAAACACCGCACACCCCTGGCCGAAATCGTCTTGGCCTTTTTACTTTCTTGAATTGGCTCGTTCGCGATGTCATACCGTTCTGGGGTCGGAAACTACGTGGGGTAACTTCTGGCTTTGGTCGCTCGCCTAAGCACACCGCATTTGTGCGAATGATCGATCGACCGGTGGTTCGTCCGAAACTCCATTCAGCGGACGAACCACTCAGCGTGAACGTCGCTTGAGATAGCTGCGCAGTAGCTCGATGGGCATCGGCAACGAGGTCAATACAACCACAGCGATAATGACCCACTCGACATTGTGGGCTACGAGCGGAATGAATCCGAGGCAGTAGCCCAGGCTCATCAATCCCGCAACCCACAGTGCACCGCCGACGACGTTAAGAACAAAGAAACGGATCGGGGGGAAAAGCGACATTCCTACAAATATCGGGATGAACGCGCGGAGGACCGGTACGAATCGAGCCACGATTACTGCTCGATTGCCGTATTCCTCAAAAAATAGACGACCACGTTCGAGAGTTCGAGGGCTAAAAAGCCGGGCTTTCTCATTTCGGAACATGCGGGGCCCGATGAGTCGCCCCAGGTAGTAACCGACCTGCGCCCCAAGAACTGCGGCAACAAAGACGATTGGGATTGCCAGCCAAATCGGAAATGTGTTCGTAGCGCTTGAGAGAATGAGCCCGAGCGAAAAGAGAAGTGAATCACCGGGCAGAAAACTGCCGATGAGTGTCGACGTTTCCAAAAAGATGATCAGAGTGACGCCGGCTACCGCCCACGTGCCCCACGCGGCAATCAAGACTGCTGGGTCAAAAGGATTCACGAGTGGGCCAAATCGTACTCAATGCCGATTAAGCCGGCGTAGTGCTTGAACAGCTTTGCGTTGTTTGACTTCCAGGACTTGCCCACAACGGAAGCTCGAGCATTCACGCGCATCTCGTGACGCACGTCTGCGTGCTTGAGTATTTTCTTTACTGCCTTGCGGTACGCACGAGGTTCACGAGGATCGACAAGGAATCCGTTTTCGCCCGAGTTGATGAGCGCTTTGGGCCCACCGCTCGCAGGTGCAACAACGGGAACTCCGCTGGCAAGAGCCTCTTGGATTGTTTGCCCAAATGTTTCTTCTTCGCCGCAGTGAACGAACACATCCATTGCTGCGTAGGCCGTCGCCAACTCTTCTCCATGCAGCTCTCCAGTAAACGTCACCGGATGCCCGGCGAATTCACTCTCGAGGGATTGCCGTTGCGGGCCATCGCCGACGATGAGGAATACCGCGTTTTTGAGTCCAAACATTTCGCTGAATCGTGCGACCTGTTTTTCTGGTGCGATACGGCCGACAAACCCAACAACCAGTTCATGGTTGGGGGCGATTCGATCACGCAACTTGTGCGTCGCCGTGGAAGTTCGACGCTGCGGATAGTACAGGCTCGTGTCGACTCCTCGACCCCAGACGGCGACTCGCGTCACTCCAATTTCACGCAGATAGCGAGCGGTTTCATTCGTCGGAGCCAAAGTGATGTCGGCAAGTTGATGAATGTCTTTGACAACACGGCGACCTGCGGCAGCAAGCAAGCCGAGACCATATCTTGACGTGTACCCAGCGATGTCTGTTTGGTACACCGCCACGCATGGAATGCTGAGCCGGCGGGAAACAGCCAGCGCCTGGCGCCCGAGAAGAAAGGGTGAGGCAACATGAACGACGTCTGGCTTAAAGCTTCGAATGATGGACGTCATGTTGATGAGGGGAAGAGCCACCGGAAAAGACTTGAATCGGAAGTTTGTGGTCTTGATGATGGGAAAGCCGAGGTACTCATCAACCGGTGAAGTAGGCGCAATGATGATTGCTTCGTGGCCTTCGGCTTTGAGGCTTTCAAGAATTTTGATGACTGAATTAGTGACGCCGTTCACGGAAGGAAGAAAAGACTCAGTCACGATGGCTACACGCATGGTCACAGTCAGACAGTAAGAGGAACGACTTGAGGCTAAGTGAACTAGGGGTTTCGTGTCGGCAAACGAGTTTTTTCTACCCCTGCGTGGGTGCCCTAAACTGAAAGTGGCTCCTCGCGTGGCGCCATCCAGGCCAACTCCCCCAGGACGGAAACGAAGCAAGGGTAACCGGGCTCTGGCGGGTGCGCGAGGGGTCCCTTTTTTTGTCCCGTGACTGTCACTCCGGGCAAGTACGATTGAGGCGTGGCTACCGCACTGTATCGCCGTTATCGGCCAGAGAACTTTGCCGAGATGATCGGGCAGTCTCAAGTGACCGAACCGCTCATGACAGCGCTTCGCACCAACCGTGTTAACCACGCTTATCTGTTCAGCGGTCCTCGTGGTTGTGGCAAGACCACTAGCGCGCGCATCCTTGCTCGTTGCTTGAACTGTGCTGAAGGTCCTACCGATACTCCCTGCGGCGTATGCCCCAGCTGTGTCGAGCTTTCGCGTGAGGGCGGAGGCAGCCTTGACGTTGTCGAGATTGACGCAGCTAGTCACAACGGTGTCGACGATGCCCGCGACCTGCGCGAGCGCGCTATCTATGCCCCCGCTCGTGACCGTTACAAGATTTTCATCCTTGACGAGGCGCACATGGTTACGCCTCAAGGATTCAATGCCCTGCTCAAACTCGTTGAAGAGCCGCCGGAGCACGTCAAGTTCATCTTTGCCACGACCGAGCCCGAGAAGGTCATCGGCACGATTCGTTCGCGCACGCACCACTACCCGTTCCGCCTCATCGCGCCGGCGACCATGCTCGACTACGTGCAGAGCCTCTGCGACGAAGAAAAGGTCACTGTCGAGTCGGGCGTTCTGCCACTCGTTGTTCGCGCCGGTGGCGGTTCCGCGCGAGACACTCTTTCACTCCTCGACCAGATCATTGCCGGTTCCGAGGGCAACACCGTCAACTACGAACGAGCCGTCGCACTGCTTGGCTACACGCACACTGCACTTCTCGACGACGTCGTGGATGCGCTTGGCGCGCACAATGCACCTGAAGCATTCGCAGCCGTAGACCGAGTCGTCCAGACGGGCCAAGACCCTCGCCGCTTTGTTGAAGACCTCCTCGAACGCCTCCGCGATCTGATCATTGTGGACGCGACTGGTCCCGGAGCAGCATCCGTTCTTCGTGGCGTCGCCGACGATGAGATCGAGGCCATGCGCGAACAGGCCAAGGCCTTCGGGGCTTCTGGTTTGTCGCAGGCCGCTGACATCACCAACCAGTCGCTCACCGAGATGATCGGTGCGACCTCACCCAAGCTTCACCTCGAGCTCATGATTGCGCGCCTCCTTGTTGCTGGCGGTGTGGCTTCGGAACCGAAGGTGGTTGAGCTTGTCGAAACCACCAAGCCTGTCGAGACCCCCAAGGTCGTCGAGCAGCCCAAGGTCGTCGAACAGCCGAAGCCGGTCGAGCAGCCCAAGGCGACCCCGCCGGTCCCTGAGCCTGTCAAAGCGGTCGAGACCACTCCTGCCCCCGCACCTGTCATCCCCACCGGGCCAGTCGGCACCAAGCAGCTGCTGGAAGTGTGGCCTGCCGTGCTCGAGGTCGTTCAGAAGCAGAACCGTATGGCGTGGATCGTGTGCGTTACCGCCCAAGTGCGTGAACTCGACGACGAAGTTTTGACTCTGGTCTTCCCGAGCGAAAAAGACGCAGCCAGCTTCCGCCCGCAAAAGGGTGTGCCGGGCGGGGTCCACGAAATTCTCCGCGACGCCATCAACGCACAACTCGGCATCACGGTTAAGTTCCGTGTCTCCGTTGAAGGAACACCAACGGCCAGCATTCCTACGGCATCCGTCGCAGCACAGCCCGTCGAGGCAGCTACCACGGCAGAGGCCGAAACTAAGCCCTCCAGCAAGCGCGAATTCGCCACACCTGAACCCAGCCCGGCACCGGCAGCCGAGACAGTCGCCACCGATGACGGCTGGAACGTTGCCGTCATCCCGGGGTCAACTGCCGCTAATCCAGCAACAGAGACTCCGGTGCTCGAAGAGGTAGCCGAAGAAGCACCCGTTGAAGACACCGCTCACGCACCACAATTTGGTGAGGCCGTAGTGCGCCAGATTCTCGGTGGAACCCTCATCGGTGAAGAAACGACCGGCGAAATCGAAGTCTTCGAAATCGAAGAAGATCAACCACTAGCCATGCTTGACGATCGCCCCGCCCCCGTTGCAGTGGCGCCCGCCTCCGATGACGCAGTCGACGCAGATGGCATCCCCTACGACGACGAACCCCCCGTCGACGAAAGCGACCGCTAACCGTGTACGAGGGAATCGTTCAAGAACTCATTGACGAACTCGGACGCCTGCCCGGCATCGGCCCCAAGTCGGCACAGCGCATTGCCTTCCATATTCTGCAAACGCAAACATTCGACGTTTCCAGGCTCGCAGCAGTGCTCACTGAAGTGCGCGAAAAAGTGAAATTCTGCGACGTCTGCGGCAACGTCAGCGAAGATGTCACCTGCGGAATCTGCCGCGACCCGAGGCGTGACCCGGCACTCATCTGCGTAGTCGAAGAAGCGAAAGACGTTGTCGCCATCGAGCGCACACGTGAATTTAAAGGTCTATACCACGTGCTCGGCGGAGCCATCAGCCCCATCGACGGAATTGGCCCCGACGACCTGCGCATCCGCGAATTGATGACCCGCCTGGCCGACGGAACCGTCACCGAAGTCATCATCGCAACCGACCCTAACCTCGAAGGCGAAGCCACCGCCACCTACCTCAGCCGTCTGCTCAGCGCCATGCAAATTCGAGTCTCCCGGCTGGCATCTGGCCTACCCGTCGGTGGCGACCTCGAGTACGCCGACGAGGTCACCCTCGGCCGCGCGTTCGAAGGCCGACGCACCGTACAATAGAAGTTCAATCCCCCATTTCAATCCCCTTTAGAAGGAGTGGATACGTGAGTCTCATCGTGCAAAAGTTCGGCGGTTCATCCGTTGCTGATGCCGAAGGCATTAAGCGCGTCGCCGCACGAATTGCCGAGACTCGCGAAGCTGGCCACGACGTCGTCGTAGTCGTTAGCGCAATGGGAGACACCACCGACGAGCTCATCGACCTCGCTGACTCGGTATCGACCGTTCCAGCCCCACGCGAAATGGACATGCTTCTCACCGCAGGCGAGCGCATTTCGATGGCTTTGGTAGCGATGGCGATTCGCTCGCGCGGTCTGGATGCACGCTCATTCACCGGTAGCCAGGCTGGAATGATCACCGACGAAAAGCACGGCGCAGCTCGCATCGTCGACGTCACCCCCGGTCGCGTTCGCGAAGCACTCGACGAAGGCGCCATCGCCATCGTCGCCGGCTTCCAAGGTTTCAACCGCGCAACCGGTGACATCACTACCCTCGGTCGCGGTGGATCAGACACCAGTGCAGTCGCACTCGCTGCCGCACTCGACGCCGACGTGTGTGAGATTTACACCGACGTCGACGGCATCTTCACCGCCGACCCTCGCGTCGTCAAGAAGGCCCACAAGATCGACCGTGTCACCAGCGAAGAAATGCTCGAGCTGGCTGCTAACGGTGCCAAAGTTCTCTACATTCGCGCCGTCGAGTTCGCTCGCCGTCACGGTGTAACCATTCACGTACGCTCCTCGTTCAACCACAACGAGGGAACGATTGTTTACAACCCCACGGAGGGACAGACAGTGGAAGAGCCCATCATCACCGGTGTTGCCGGCGACCTGAGCGAAGCAAAAGTAGTCGTCGTTGGAGTTCCGGATGTTCCCGGCACGGCTGCGAAAATCTTCACGATCATTGCCAAGGCGGGCATCAACATCGACATGATCGTTCAGAACGTGTCGGCAGCTGCCACCGGCCTGACCGACATCTCGTTCACCCTTCCCAAGACCGAAGGTGAGAAGGCACTTGCTGCTCTCGAAGCGGCAAAGGCAGAGCTCGACTTCGCCGAAGTTATCTACGATGACGAGATCGGCAAGCTTTCGGTTGTTGGCGCCGGCATGCGCACCAACGCTGGCGTTTCTGCACAACTGTTCACCGCTCTTTCTGATGCGGGTATCAACATCGAGATGATCTCCACCAGTGAGATTCGTATTTCGGTTGTCACCAGCGACACCGACCTGACCCGCGCCATGCAGGTCGTTCACACTGCGTTCGGTCTCGACTCGACCGAAGAGGCAAAGGTTCACGGAGGTACCGGACGATGACCGCAATCGCAGCAGACGGACTCAGCGTTGCCGTCGTAGGTGCTACCGGCCAGGTTGGTGCCGTCATGCGCCGCCTGCTCGACGAGCGCAACTTCCCGGTTCGTGAGATTCGATTCTTCGCCACTGCTCGCTCGGCTGGTCAGGTACTTCAGTACCGCGGCAACGACGTCATCGTTGAAGACGTAGCAACCGCAGACCCGAGCGGCATCGATGTTGCTCTGTTCTCCGCTGGAGGAGCAGGGTCCAAGGCTCACGCTCCTCGTTTCGCAGAAGCCGGTGTCACAGTCGTCGACAACTCGAGCGCATGGCGCATGGACCCCGAGGTTCCCCTCGTCGTCAGTGAAGTTAACCCGCACGCAATCGGCCAGGCAGTCAAGGGCATCATCGCGAACCCCAACTGCACCACCATGGCAGCGATGCCCGTGCTCAAGGTCCTGCACGAAGAGGCTGGCCTCGAGCGTCTGGTCGTCACCACGTTCCAGGCAGTGTCTGGTTCAGGTCTCGCCGGAGCAGAAGAGCTCGAGTCACAGGTTCAGGCTGCCGTCGCGCAGGGCGGACTCGTTCGCTTGGTTCAGGATGGCAGTGCCATCGATTTCCCGGCACCGGTCAAGTACGTACGCACCATCGCGTTTGATGTCGTTCCTCTCGCAGGTTCGATCGTTGAAGACGGTATGAACGAAACCGACGAAGAAAAGAAGCTTCGCAACGAGAGCCGCAAAATCCTTGAGATTCCTGAGCTGCTTGTTGCTGGCACCTGCGTGCGCGTGCCTGTATTCACCGGTCACTCGCTCAGCATCAATGCCGAGTTCGGCAAGGCAATCAGCCCTGAGCGTGCACGAGGATTGCTGGGTAAGGCACCAGGAGTTCAGCTCGAAGAGGTCCCGACGCCACTTCAGGCTGCCGGTGCAGACCCCAGCTTTGTCGGTCGTATCCGTCAAGATGAAACCGTTGACGGTGGCCGCGGACTCACGCTTTTCATCAGCAATGACAACCTGCGCAAGGGTGCTGCCCTCAACGCGGTTCAAATCGCTGAAGTTATCGCCGCTTCGCGCTAAAAAGCGTCTTCGACAGTGTTCCCACCTAGTGGGATTCGTGGTCCCCTCGAGTACCGTCACGCCCGCTATTGCGGTCGTAAACTAGTGCGGTGACTTCCAAGCCGATTGACGTCGTCCTCGTGGGCGGTGGCATCATGAGCGCAACGCTCGGTGCCCTCATCAAGCAACTCCAGCCTGACTGGAGCATTCAAGTTTTTGAGCGCTTGAACGCGCCCGCACTTGAGAGCTCCAACCCCTGGAACAACGCAGGTACCGGTCACGCCGGTCTGTGCGAGCTCAACTACATGCCAGAAGCTGCCGACGGATCCGTCGAGGCGTCTAAGGCAGTGGCTATCAACGAGCAGTTCCAGCTCAGCCGTCAGTTCTGGTCGTACCTGGTTGCCGGCAAGCTCGTGGGTGAACCCCAAACCTTTATCAACTCGACTCCGCACATGACCTTCGTGTGGGGCGAAAAGAACGTCGAGTACTTGCGCAAGCGCTACGCGGTACTCAAGGATGAGCCCCTCTTTGCTGGCATCGAGTACAGCGAAGACCCCATGGTCATCGGCGAGTGGACGCCATTGCTCATCGAGAACCGTCTCGTCGGCGAGCCCGTCGCAGCCACCCGCATCGCTTCAGGCACCGACGTCGACTTCGGCTCGTTGACCACTCAACTTCTCGACTACCTTGCTCGCGAGGGTGCGAACATCGACTACGAGACCCAGGTCGTAAAACTGCGCAAGCGCTCGAAAGACGGCCTGTGGCACATCAAGACGCGTGACCGCATCGGAAACACTCCTCGCCAATACACCGCACGATTCGTGTTCGTCGGTGCCGGTGGTGGAGCACTCGCACTCCTCCAGAAGTCGGGCATCCCTGAGGCAAAGGGTTTCGGCGGATTCCCCATCTCGGGCGAGTTCCTGCGCACCGATAACCCCGAAATCGTTGCCCAGCACGCCGCGAAGGTCTACGGCAAGGCAGCGGTTGGCGCACCTCCCATGAGCGTGCCTCACCTCGACACTCGTGTTGTCGATGGCAAGGCATCCCTGTTGTTCGGCCCATACGCCGGCTTCAGCCCCAACTTCTTGAAGAAGGGATCAATGCTTGATCTTCCCTTCTCGATTCGCAAAGACAACATCATCCCGATGCTTGCTGTCGGCCTGAGTAATTTCGACCTGCTCAAGTACCTCATCGGCGAGGTCATCGCGAGTCCGCACAAGAAACTCGAGTCACTTCGCGAGTTCATGCCGACCGCCGAAGCCAAAGACTGGCACCTCATCAAGGCCGGCCAGCGCGTTCAGGTCATGAAGAAAGACCCCAAGAAGGGTGGCGTGCTTCAGTTCGGAACTGAGGTCGTCGCCTCTGCTGACGGCTCAATTGCTGGTCTTCTCGGTGCGTCACCGGGTGCATCAGTATCGGTGTCCATCATGCTTGACGTACTGGGCAAGTGCTTCCCCGACAACATGTCGTCGTGGAAGAAAAAGATCACCGCAATGATTCCGAGTTATGGCACACGCCTTTCGGATGACCCGGCCAAAGCGAGCGCAAACCTCGCAGAGACCGCGGCGGTGCTCGGCCTCAAGGCATAACCCTCAGCACGCACGAGACGAAACGGACCCCCATGGCAAAGCTCTACTTCCGCTACGGCGCAATGAACAGCGGCAAGTCGACCGCAATGCTGCAGACCGCGTACAACTACGAAGAACGCGGCCACAGTGTTTTGCTGGCAAAGCCTGCTGTTGATACCAAGGGCGACTTGGGCATCCTCTCGCGTCTTGGCTTCAACCGTCCGACCGACTTCGTGCTCGAGCCCCACTCAGATGCATACGAGACCTTCCAGGCGCACCGCGCACGCATTCAGCGCGAGACCGGTAGCGATGTCTCGGCACTGCTGATCGACGAGGTTCAGTTCTTGAGCGAAGAGCAGGTCGATGACCTCCTTCGTATTGTTCTTCTCGAGAAGATTCCGGTGATTGCGTACGGCATCCGTACTGACTTTCAGACTGTTGCCTTCCCCGGCAGCCGCCGCATGCTCGAGATTGCACACGAAATTGAAGAGCTCAAGACCATTTGCCGCTGTGGCGACAAGGCGATTTTTAACGCTCGCGTCATCGACGACACGTTTGTGTTCGAGGGCACCCAGATGGCTATCGACGATGACCACCTCACGTACGAGTCACTCTGTGGTTCCTGCTACCTGCGTCACAGCCGCGGATCGCTCAACGCGGGTCGTCGCCAGTGGCCCGTTGAATTCCGCAACGAACCTGACGCAGACTTCTCGTAATAGAGCCAGTCGTGTACGAACGTCGCGTTCTCATCATCGAAGACGAGGCACTGCTACGCGACCTCCTCTCGCAGACGCTTAGTGCTCAGGGATTTGCTGCGCTCACTGCGGCGAATGCCCTCGAAGCACGCACGGTCTTTGACGAGGAAGACCTCGACGCCATCATCGTCGACATCAACCTAGGCGGGGGAGTCGACGGGTTCGATGTCGCCGAAGCGATGGTTCGCGAAAGCCCCGAACTCGGTGTTCTGTTTTTGACCAACCTGCCGGATCCACGCTTCTCGGGTCATGAATCGGCGACGGTCTTGCGTCGAGCTGCTTACCTTCGTAAGTCGCAGCTGGTGGGGTCGAATGAGTTGATCGAAGCTCTTGAAGCCGTTCTTTCTGGTCATGTCAGTTCGGGATTCCGCCACGACAAAGACCCCAATCGGCCACTTGCCCAGCTCTCCCGCATGCAGCTCAGTGTGTTGAAGCTTGTTGCCTTGGGCAAAAGCAATCAACAAATTGCGGCAGAACGAGGTCGTTCGCTCGGAGCCGTTGAAAGCATGCTGAGTCGCATCTTCGCATTGCTTGAAATCGAATCAACCTCCGAGGGCAACGCACGCGTCGAGGCGGCTCGTCGATACATGTCAGCGGCGGGCATTCCAGTGACTGCAGAGGCATGACTTCCTCTCGCACCCTCGTGACATCACGGCCTTCGGCCAAAGACACGTGGCTGATTCTGGGATCACGATATGCGCTGACCTACCCGGTGTTCGTGCTCTACATCGTGCCGGTCGTGCTCTCGACAGTTCTGCTCGCTCAGTCGGCACCACAGGCAACTCCCTGGACTGACTGGCTCGTGCTCGGCTTTGTAGCCTGGGCGGCTCCGGTTCTGGTCCTGATTTTCGTGCGCGCCACCGTTCTTCCCAACAAACCGCGTGCCAGTCGGCCCATCGCGACGTTCGTTGCGTTCCTCCTTGCCGGACTTGTTCGCGCAGTGCTTTTCAGCGCAATCGAGGTGGCGATGGGGGTCGCCGACAACGAGACTCCACTCTTGCGGCTAAGCGGGGGCACCTTCGTTATCGCCATTACCTTCGGGATGCTCAGCATCCTGGTCGCGTCACGCTTTGAGTATCGCGATGAGGTTCGCCGACTCGAAGCTGACCGCAAGAGACTCGAAGAATTGGAGACGGGCCTCGCACTCGAGGTTGAGGCTGCCCGCTCCGCTGTTGTTACCGATGCTCGCGAAGTGCTCGCACCCATCATTGACGAGCTCAAACGTGCCCTGAGTAAAGTGCACGACTCTGCTACTGCAAGTCAGGTTGCAGAGCAGATGCGCGACACCGTCGATGCCGTTGTGCGCCCGCTCAGTGTGCAGATTGCTGAGCGACCAGTTGCACGCGCCTCCGAGAATCTATCCACGGCTTACACGCGTCACCCACCAATTCGGCCCGAGCAGCGACTCGGTCTCGGTTACTTCTTTCTTCCCTTCACGTTCTCTCTGTTCATCGTCTCGATGACCGCGGCATCGGTCTTGTTCGTTGCCGGCCCCACCGAAGGGTTGCGAACAATCGAAATCATGTTCATCTGTTTGATGGCCATGCTCTGGTTGTTTCGTATTGCCACCTTCAGGCTTCGGCTGGGAGTGACTCTTGGATCTCTCTTCTTTACAGCGTTCCACGCACTCGCCGCCTGGGCAATTACAGCCCTCGTTCAATACATCGGCACCAGCATCAGCCGTCAATTGCTTAATGGTTGGATGATTTTGGTTGCAGGTGTGGCCTATCTCTCGTATCGCTACCAAGTGGTTGATCACGAGCGCAGGCTCATCATTGCCAGTCTCGCGGAGGTCAACGAGCGTCTCGAAATTCTGCTTTCCAGTCTTCGTCAACAATCCAAAGTGGATGCCCGACGAGTCGCAAACATTCTGCACGGCCCGATTCAGACTGCCCTCTATGCCTCAGCCATGCGCATGAGTCAGACCGAAACCCTCGCCCCAGAGACCATCGGGCGAATATTGGCTGACCTCGACAGCGCGATGTTTAAGCTCCTTGATTCAGAACCAGTCGCACCTGCCCTCGCAGAATTCGTTGACGAACTTCGCAGTGTGTGGGGTGCGCAAATCACTATCGAGCTCGATGCTCAGGAGGCACCAATGAGAGCACTCGAGCACAACCCTGTGGCGCGAAGCTGTGCAATCGAAGTCGTGCGGGAAGGCGTCAATAACGCAATCAAACACGGTGGGGCATCCCACATCTCCATCGAAATATTCAGCGTTGAGCCGATGCTCGTCGACATCACCGTGAGCAACAAAACAGAGCAACGCCAGAGTGCGCCAGCGCCGGGATTTGGATCAAGCGTTCTCGACGACCTCACCCACGACTGGAGACTCACCGCAGAAGACGGCCGTACAACGCTCTGGGCCAGCATCGCACTGGACAATCTCAGCTCGCCAGCGTGAGAGTAATCTTGAACGAGAACCTAAGGAGAAACAATGCCCGCAGAAATCACGATCGATGACCTCGCAGCCGCACTCGAAGACGGCGCATGGGTACTGGATGTTCGCGAAGTAGAAGAATTCGAAGCTGGGCACGTACCCAACGCGCTGCACATTCCGCTCGCGACCGTACCTGAAAACACGCACCTCATCGTCGAGCACGAAACCTTGTACGTCATTTGCAAGGCTGGTGGCCGCTCGATGAAGGCAGCCATGTTCCTCGAAGCTGAGGGTTACAACGTCGTCTCTGTCGCTGGTGGCACCGATCAGTGGGCTGCCTCTGGGCGCGACCTCTCGTTCGATCCCTCGATTTAGCATTCCCCAAGGTGGTTGAGCCTGTCGAAACCACGCGAAGCGATGCTTCGCTCCGACCGGCTTCTCGAACCGGTGAGCCCACCTGCTTCGCAGCTAGAAACAGCACCCCGACCAAATGAAAGAGACCACCGAAATGGTGGTCTCTTTCATTTGGTCGGGGTGACAGGATTTGAACCTGCGACCTCGTCGTCCCGAACGACGCGCGCTACCAAGCTGCGCCACACCCCGGAGGTCTCCTCAAGTATACGCGTGGAACTAGGGTCAGTTTTTGCGAGCTACGAGCGTCAGAAGGGTCGCTTCAGGCGGGCAGGCAAAGCGAACGGGAGCGTAAATGCTCGTGCCAAGACCGGCAGAAACGTGGAGGGGAATCGATCCGGAAAGAGCATTCCACGAGCTCACACCCTTCACTGCGTCACGGGGAAGATCGCAATTCGTAACCAGTGCACCGTATCCGGGAACGCATACTTGGCCGCCGTGTGTGTGGCCGGCAAACAGTACGTCGGCGCCACATTCAGCGAGCAAATTCAGCGTTCGTGAGTAGGGTGCGTGTGCGACACCGATGCGTGCCGCTGGCGTTGAATTTACCGCACGGACTGCGTCAAGAGCATCCAGCATCGCATCAGGGTTATCGAGATGGTGGTGTGGATCGTCAACGCCAAAGAATTCGATGTCTCGCCCACCTGCTGACACAACGGCTGCGCTGTTGTTGAGGTTTGCCCATCCAAGGCTCTCGTCGAGGTAGGTAGCCAACGCTTGTGAATCCAGGCGTTCAGGTTCAGGATGCGCGCTCGAAGGCCCTGAAAAATACGTGAAAGGGTTCTTGAGACGTGGACCGTGATGGTCATTCGAACCGAAGACAAAAACGCCTGGTGTTCCAGCGAAAGAGTCAAGTGCCGCGCGCACCCCGTCTAAGCCGTCGCGCGTGCCCCAGTTGTCGCCGGTGTTGATGACGAGGTCCGGTTTGAGCGAAGCGAGCTCAGCAACCCAGCGCTGCTTGTTCTTCTGCCACGGTGCCATGTGCATGTCGCTGAGGTGAAGCACCCGCAGGGGCGCAGAGCCGGAAGGTAGCGCTTCGACGGTGACTTCGCGAAGGGTAAAGCGTGCGCGCTCAATCGCGATACCCCAGGTGGCGACACCGGCCGCAGCCAGCGCCAGTCCACCGAGGAGTTTCGCGCTCGAGAACGTCGTCATGCCTTAGGGGCCTTGGCGCGTCAGAGTAATCGACTTGCCGGGGCTCAGGAATCCACCTACAGGCTTGCCCTGTGCCGTGACCGTACCTGAAGCGGGAGTACACACTGGCTGCGCATTGGGGTCAGGTGTCGTACAGGTTTGTGGCGTGGTTGCAATCTTCCATACGACAGTCCAACCGTTGTTGGCCGCGGCAGATTCGGCATCCGCTTGTGTCATTCCCACAAAGTTGGGAACGGCAACACCGGTTCCGTTACTGGTGTAAACCTTGATGATTGTCGAGGTGGGAACCGTCTTTCCCGCACCAGGAGCAATCAGTACGACCTGGCCGGTAGCTACGTTCGAGTCGATAACTCCAGCATTGACGAAGGTCAGGTTCACTGACTCGATCATCTTCTGAGCGTCAGCAAGGCTCAAACCACGAACGTCTGGCACGACGACGGAACGACCGCTCAAGAACTTGGCGTCAGGTGCCGGCCAGTCTGTTCCGCGATAAATCTTGTCGGCCTGGGTCATGATGGCGTTCCAGATTTGGTGGCGGATGGAACCGCCACCGACACCGTTAAGTGAGATGTTCGCCATGGAGACGAAGCCGGATACGTTACCGACCCACACTGCTGTTGCAACCTTGCGGCTGGCACCGAGCATCCACGTTTGGATGTAGTTGTCAGTAGATCCGGTCTTACCGATGTGGGGCACGCCGTCATTCGGGTTCGAGGCCGTAGCTGTTCCACGGTTGATCGGGCCACGCAGACCGTCGATGACACCGAGAGTGATGTCTTGAGGAAGGGACTGGGTGCAAGTCGACTTGGGCGGATCAATCTTGTTTCCGTCTGCGTCAATGACCGAGTCAATAGCGATTGGGGTGCACGTTACGCCAAGGTTAGCCACGCCAGCCATTGCGGCGGTCATGGTCAGCGGGGCGATTTCGTTCGTACCGAGAACGGATGACGGGGAGCTTCCGAGAGTGTCGCCGTCTGCGCGGTGAACACCGAAGGCTTCAGCATCCTTACGGATGTTGCACAGGTCGAGCTGGGTCGCCATTGAGAGGAACGCGTGGTTGAGTGACGTCGCGATGGCGTCAGCTACCGAAAGGATGCTTCCCTTTCCGCCACTGTTCTTGGTCTCCCACTTGCCGCCGCCGACACCCTCGCAGGAGTTCTTGAATTTTGCGAGGTCGAGCGGACGCTCACGACCGTCCACCATTTCGCCAAGACCGTGACCCTGCTTGAGCCACTCAGCGACGGTAAAGATTTTGTAGGTCGAACCAACCTGGAAACCGGATGACCCACCGTAGTCACGGTCAGTCGAGTAGTTCACCGAGGTGTACTTCTTCGATTTGTTCAGAAGGTCGGCGTCGTTAGAGAAGACTTTGCTCTGTGCCATCGCCAGGATGCGCCCGGTGCCAACTTCCATCGAGGTACTCGCACCAGCGATGTTTCCCTCGTTCGGGTTTGCGGGGATCTTCCAGCGAATGTTGTTTGCAGTCGTGGTCTGGATGTCGATGTTGAGTGTGCTGTAAATCTTCCAGCCACCGCGCTGGAACGCGGCCCAGCGGTCGTCTTCGGTCTGACCAAATGCCGTGTCGTTCTTAATGATCCAGGTGATGTAGTCACAGAAATAAGTAGCGCCATACGGGGCCGCGGCACAGCCGGAAGGTGCCGTCGAAATCTTCGGCGTGATGGGCGTAGCAATTGCTTTGTCGCGCTCTTCGTTGGAAATCTTGCCGTACTCGGCCATGCGGGCGATGATGTAGTCGCGACGAAGCTTGTTGCGTTCGAGGTTTTCAGGCTGGTCGATGCGGAACATGTTGGGGCTGTTCACGGTTGCGAGCAGCGCCGCTGCCTCTTCAATCGAAAGCGTGTTTGCTGTCTTCCCGAAGTAGTACTCAGCCGCTGCTTCGATGCCGTAGACGAGTCCACCGAACGATGCGATGTTGAGGTATCCGTTCAGGATTTCCTGCTTCGAATACTTTTGCTCGACACCGATTGCGAGCTTCATTTCTTTGATCTTGCGGTCGATGTTTACCGCTACCGCTGCGTTGTACGCGGCTTCGCGCTCGACGGGATCAGAGATACCCTCTGCCTTTTGAACGAGTACGTTCTTCACATACTGCTGCGTGATGGATGAGCCACCCTGCACATCGTTGCCCATGAGGGTGACGAGCACCCCGCGAAGAGTTCCCATGAGGTCAATGGCGCCGTGCTCGTAAAAACGGGGGTCTTCAGCAGATGTTGCAGCGTCTTTGACGTACTGGTTGATCTCGTTCCAGCCAACCTCTTTGCGGTTCTGGGCATAGAACGACGCGAGCAAAACATCTTGTCCCTTGTTGTTCTTGGCGTAGATGCTGGAACGCTGGGCGAGCTTGCCAATCTCTAGAAAAGCGGGAAGGTCATTGAATACACCGAGGGTGCTGTTTGCAGTGAGACCGGAGACGGCTACTGCCGGGGTGACGGCTGCGGCAACCAGCACGGCGGCAACAACGCTCAATCCAACGAAGGAGAAGATGTTGCGAGTACGTGGCGAATTGGCCTTCTTCTTAGCAAACATAGGATTAAGCGTACCCGGACATTTCTGGGAACCAACCGAAGGGGCCACAAATGCCGGCTGTTACATGGGAGTACGCAACAATCCCACTCATCGTGCACAACACGACCGCGATTTTGAACTCGTGGGGTGTGGACGGTTGGGAACTCGTGCAGGTTGTCCCCGGACCAGAAGGTGGGCTCGTGGCTTACCTCAAGCGACCCATTGAAGGAGCCTGATTCATGAGCACCGTAACCACCCGTCTCGCCGAACTAGGCATCGACATCCCCGATGTGGCTGCCCCCGTCGCCGCCTATGTTCCCGCCGTCATTCACGGAGATCTCGTCTTTACGTCGGGCCAGCTGCCATTCATCGCTGGAGCCCTTCCTGCAACTGGCAAGGTCGGCGAAGGCCACGGTCTTGTGCCCGCCGCTGATGCCAAACACTACGCACGAACAGCCGCACTCAACGCGCTCGCGGCCGTCAAGTCGGTTCTGGGTTCACTCGACCGCGTGACTCGTGTCGTCAAGGTGACCGGATTCGTTGCCTCGGCTCCCGAATTCACCGGTCAGCCAGGTGTCATCAACGGAGCATCCGAGGTTCTCGGTGAGATCTTCGGCGACGCCGGTATTCACT
>JBDKLU010000033.1:0-3006 GCA_039795475.1 Actinomycetota bacterium
AGCGCGTCGCGTGACGAACAACGTCGTGGTTCGAGAGCACCCAGGTGGATGACGAACCGGACTCTGCCGAGAGAGTGAGGTTAAAGTCGATGATCTTCTTGAACTTCTTTGCCTTCCACGGCGCACCGAGGAGGTCAAAGTTGAACGCCTGACCCAGTTCTTCGGGCGACGCATAGAGCGGCCGACGCTCAGTGATGGTCCACGCCTCAGCAACCGCCACACGCGGTGGGTTGTACTCATTGAACACCTGACGCCAGGTTTTGTAGATCTCGTGAACCTCGTCACGGTCGAACAGGGTACGGAGATTGTCGTATCCCTCGACTGCGAGGTCAAACGACTTGATGCTCGGCAGCGGTTCGCTCATGTCTTTGGTGAGCGCGTGAGCCACGTCGATGCGGAAACCGTCGACACCACGGTCTGCCCAGAAACGCAGGGTGGTGATGAAGTCTTCGCGAACTTCGGGGTTGTCCCAGTTCCAGTCAGGCTGCTCGGGGGCAAACAGGTGCAGGTACCACTGACCGGGGTTGCCGTCAGCTTCGGTCACTCGGGTCCACGAGGTCGGACCGAAATGCGAAGGCCAGTCGCTCGGCGGAATCTCGCCGTGTTCGCCCTTGCCATCGCGGAAGATGTATCGGTCACGCTCGGGCGAACCGGGAGCGGCCTTGAGCGCTGCCTGGAACCACTCGTGCTGATCCGATGAGTGGTTGGGCACGATGTCGACAAAGACGCGGATGTTGCGCTCGTGCAGAGCGGCGAGCATCTCGTCGAAGTCGTCCAGAGTGCCAAGCTTGGGGTCAACGTTGCGGTAGTCCGCGACGTCGTAGCCGCCATCGGCAAGTTCCGAGGGGAAGAACGGGCTCAACCACACGCCGTCGAGGTGTAGCGATGCGAGGTAGTCAGCGCGGGCGGTGATTCCCTTGATGTCGCCGAGGCCGTCGCCGTTTGAGTCGGAGAAGCTGCGGGGGTAGATCTGATAGATCGCTGCTTGTCGCCACCAGTTGGGGTCGTTACTCAGTGCCATGTTGTTCCTTGTGCCGTGTTGCCTATTGTTATCGACGCGCGTCGATACTATCCGAAAATTTTTTCCCCTGTGTTGGGGCGATGCGATTGCACCGCCCCAACAAACCGGAGTGTTACTTGACTGATCCCATCGTCACTCCTCGCATCAGCGTGCGCTGGAAGATGAAGAAGAAGATGATGGACGGCAGCGAACCAAGCAGAGCTGCGGCGGCACGGGCCGTGGGGTCCGTGGTCCACTGACCGGTCGTGATTGCCAGACCCAGGGTCACGGTCTGGTTGTCATTCGACGGCAACAGAACCAGCGGGAGCAAGAACTCGTTCCAGCTATAGATGAAGAAGAACGTCGCCAACACGAACAGAGTTGGTCGCAGAATCGGGAAGACAATGCTCGTGAAGATGCGCCAGGTTGTTGCACCGTCGATCTTGGCCGCCTCGAGCAACTCCGTGGGGAATTCCTCAAGCACTGCCGAAAGCATGTATGTACCGAAGGCGATGTTCAAGATACCGATGATGAGAATCACCGATAGCAAACTGTCGTAGAGACCGACCATCTTCGCCATCTTGTAGAAGGGGAAGATGAGGGCTTCTTGAGGAATGGTGAACGCGACCATGAAGACAGCCAGCAGCCAGAATCGACCACGGATGCGACCGATGCCGAGCGCGAACGCCGTCACCGAGCTCAGCGCCACACCGATGCCAGCGGAGAGCACTGAGACGAGAACCGAGTTCCAGAGTTTCAGCGGGAAGTTGACGTCATTCCAGAACTTGATGATGTTCGACAGGTTGATGCCGTGCGGAAGGGCGAGCGGGCCGCCCTCGAGGAACTCAGCCTTGGTCTTGAACGAGTTGATCAAGGCCATGTAGAAGGGGAACAGCCAGACCAGAACAATCGCGAGCAGCACGATAAAGATGATCCATGAGCCGATGCTCTTCTTCTTCAGCTCCGACCGGCGGGCTTTGAGGGGCTTCTTCGGCGTTTCGTCCATAACAATGAACGAACCGTCTTGAGCGATCTCAACGATTTTTTCACTCATCGCTTGTTCCTTCCCTCGCTCTGACGCGTCTGCACGTAAAGCAGGATGATGGCCATGATGGTCAAGATGACCGCGAGCACAGTTGCAATTGCTGCACCGTAACCAACGCGGTGGTTGTTGAAGAACTCAGCGTAAGCGAAGTAGGCGGGCACCTGAGTCGCCGTACCCGGTCCACCCGCAGTCATCACATAAATCGGTGCGAATACCTTCAGAGCTGCCACCGTCGTGGTGAGGAGGACCACGCCGATTTCTGGACCAAGCTGGGCGACCGTGATGATACGGAAGCGCTGGAACCAGGTCGCGCCGTCGATCTGAGCCGCCTCAGAGAGTGACGGGTCGAGACGAGCCATACCCGACATGAGGATGACGATGGTGTAACCAATCTGAACCCAGACCATGATGACCGAGACGCTCAAGAACGCGAGGCTCGGGTCTGCCAGCCAGTTGGGCTGGAAGTCGGGGTTGAAGTTTTTGAGGAAGGTGTTGATGAGACCTGTTGACGGGTCGAGCAACCACACCCACATGATTCCGGTAATGGTGAGCGGAACAATCTGCGGCATGTAGAGTCCACCGCGCATGAACGCTGACGCACCATTACCGAAGCGAGGTGCGACGTAGTCGAAGATCAGTGCGCCGATGAATAGGCCCAAGAATGTGGGCAGAATCGACATCGCGAAGATAAACATGATCGCGTGAACGAAAGACTCCCAGAAGACCGGGTCTTGGAAGAGTCGCACGTAGTTTTCGAAACCGACCCATTTCGGGTTTCCGATTCCTTCGTACTTGCTAAAGCTGAGAACGACGTTCCAGACGAACGCGGTGCCCATGAGGCCGGCAAACAGAATAAAGCCGGGGAGCAGGAACACCAGGTAACTGCGTTGTTCTTTGCGCTCTGACGGGCTAAGCGCAGCAATCTTTTGCTTGGGCGCCCGTGCCGCGCGGGTAGCAGTTG
>JBDKLU010000034.1:0-6433 GCA_039795475.1 Actinomycetota bacterium
TTGCGACTGAGCCAGCATCTGCCCGCCCAGAGCTCGTTGCCTATGTTGCCAAGGTTCTGATGGAACGCGACATCGTGATTGCATCCCAGCCCCTCGAGGTCACCGAGATGATGGTCGACGCGACCGAAGGATTCGTTCGATGGACCTACGTTTTTTACGAAAGCGGCTTGGCTATCAACGTTCTGTACACGGTCGACTCACCTAAGAAACGCGCCGTCGGTTTCAAGCTATCGATGGGCATGGATGTGCCAGCAGAGCTTGCCGATAAGTTCAAATTCGCTCGCCAGAAGTCGAAGCTTGCCGGTGAGATCCGTGGCTCATATTTCGTGGTTAAGGGCGAGTACTAAGTCGCTGTTTTATAGCGCGCGCAATGCCAACATGAACTGGCCGCCACCGGGTGTGATTTCGGTGGTGAAACTCGCATCGGGTGCGTAACGCGAGAGTCGATCGAGCAGCCATGCTGACGCCTCTTCGGCATCGTTGCGGTCGGGGCAACGAGCGACGACTTCGCGCCCACCTTTCTTGGTCAGACGGTCAACGGTCGCAACAATGGGCGACGGGTCAACCACGAACAAGTCTTTCGACCAGGGAACAACGGGAGCAATCTTGCCCTTTTGAGTGTTGCACTCGCGGTGTGCCAAACGCTCTACTGTGACGGTATTCTTCTTCGACTTCGCCACCGAGTAGCTATCGACGCTCGGTCCCAAATCCGAGTTCACCGATGCGTCAGGGTCTACCGGTTTGTCACACAGCCAGCAACGCCATCCATCGCGTTCGCCAACCTCATTCAAATCGCTCATGCCTCCAGAGTAGGCTCAAATCACTTGCTCGAAAGGTTGCCATGTCTGCCACTCTCATTCACTCGGAAAAAATCGACACCAGCATTACTGGTGCGGTTGCATACAAGGTCCGCTACCACTCGAGTGACATGAGCGGGCGAGCCACCGAATCGACGGGTCTCGTGATCGCACCCGCGAGCGCCGGCGAGAACCGCAAAGTGATGACCTGGTGCCACGGCACGACTGGTCTCGGCGATGCTGCCTGCCCGTCGTCTCAGCCAGATCCGGCAAGCGAACTCAAGACCTATTTCGAGATCGGTTCGACCACGCAGTTTGACTACGGCGTGCCCGGTTTGCAAAAGTTCATTGACGAGGGTTGGGTTGTCTGCGCAACCGACTATCAAGGCCTCGGCACTCCCGGCCACCACCAATACACCGTTAGTCGAACGAACGCGATTGACGGCGTGACCATCGTGCATGCTGCGCGTGAGCTGGGCGTTGGCGCGGGCCCGTCTTTTGGAACCATCGGATGGTCACAGGGCGGTTCGGCATCGGCAGCACTTGCCGAGCTCGACGATGACGTGTTCGGCGATCTCACTCTCGTGGGTAGCGTTCCGCTCTCCCCCGGAGTTCCCATCTCGTATGTGCGTATTCCTCACGGGCTTGGCGGTGCCCTTGCCAGCGGGCAGGTTCCCCCCGACGGACACTTGTTCATGATTCTTGCCGGCTTCCAGGCGGCCTTCCCCGACGAGTTGACCCTCTCTGATTACTTCACCGAGGTCGGCCTCAAGATTCACTCGGAAGGTTGGAACACTCAGCCCGTTCACCACATCAGTGATGCCCTCGCGCGATCGGACAAGCACTATGGTCCGGCCATGAAAATTGATCAGTCCAAACTTCCCGCGCTGGTCAAGGCATTCACTGCCGCTTCTCCGAGTCTGGTCAAGGCTCGTTGCCCGATTCTGGTCATGGTTGATTCGCAAAACGATGGATCAGTTGTTCCCGTCGAAGTTCAGCAACAGTACATTTCAGACGCGGTCGCACTCGGCAGTGAGGTGACTCGCAAGGACTACCCGAACGACGATCACTTCTCGCTTCCGCAGAGCTGCATCGACGATGCCCGTACCTGGCTCGCAGCGCAGTTCGCCTAAGCAGATATGACCAACGCTCGCCGAACCAAAGTCGTCTTTCTCACTTTCTACTTCGAAGCGTGGGATGCACTTGCCGACATCCACACTCTGATGGCCGCGGATGCTCGCTTTGATGTCACCGTGGCGAGCATCCCTCGCCGGTTGACGGGAGATGCCGGGTACATCGATGAAGACGCGGTAAGTAACTACTTCGACGAGGTGGGTGTCGCGCACATCCGTCTCAATGAATCGGATTCGTTCGCGGGGCTGAAGCGCCTCAAGGCTCTCGAGCCCGACTATGTGTTCATCAATTACCCCTGGCAACGCAACTACCCTCCGGCGTTCCGGGTCGATGAGCTGGTGACATTCGCTCGAGTCGCCTACGTGCCTTATTACTCACTCCCGATCGTGAACGAGCCCGGTACGACAGGTGCTGCGCCGCACCTCTACCAACAACGCTCACACCAGCTGGCCTCTCTCGTTTTCACGCAGGATCCCGCCATCGTCGAGGGGTACGCCCACACTCAGCGTGGCAACAACCACGTGCACCTGACAGGTACACCGAAGATCGATGCTCTCGTGCGGCAGGCAAATTCCGGAGTTACTCGCTGGCCGCTGCCACCCTCACGGAACTTGCGCATGGTGTGGGCTCCGCACCACAGCTACTCGCCAGACTGGCTAAACTTCGGGCTATTCGCTGACATTCACGATGCGATGCTCGAGTTCGCTCGCACCACCCCCAACCTCGAAATCGTGATGCGCCCGCATCCGTTCTTGTTTGGCACGATGGTCGATCGTGGCCTGCTTACTTCCGAAAAATTGGATGCGTGGCTGGACGCCTGGAACGCACTTCCCAACACTGCCATCGATGAAGACGGGGATGCCGCCCACCTGTTTAATGCAACAGACCTTTTCGTGACGGACGGAATCTCGTTCCTCGGTGAGTACCCGCTCGCAACGAACAAACCCACGATCTTCATGGAAAAGCCTGGGCACTGGGAGTTCTCGCCTCTCGGCGCGCTCGTCGCGCAGGCGAATATTCGCGTGAATTCGTTCGCGCAGTTTGAGATGGTTTTTGAGGAAATTCGGGCGCACGGTTTGCCGGAGTACTACCGAGAGATCACCCGACTGAGAGAGGCAGCCTGCCCGCATCCCGGGCTAGCGGCAGCTGAGATTATCGAGATTGTCGCCACCGATTTCGCTGTCGGTTCACCTCTGATTGATCCGGCAAGCGTGACGGAAGTTGCGTGGGAGAACCGGCCCGAGGCAGAGCCCGCCTGGGACTAAGCCCTCTGAACTAACGCTCCTGCAGACCCCAGGCCTGACCGTATCCACCTTCTGATTCGGGTGCGGCCATCAGGTCGAGGAACGGCTTGGCATCGAAGGCTTCAGGCCCGAGCACACCCGCGCCCGACCACACTCCGGTAGCCATGAGTTCGAGAGCGATGATGGGGTTGATGGCGGTCTGCCAGACCACACACTGGCTCTCATACTCTGCCATCGTCCACGCGTTGTCAGCCACGTGGTACAGGTACACTTCACGAGGATTGCCGTCTTTTCCGGTGCCCGTCACCCATACTCCGGCGCAGGTCTTGCCCGTCATGCGCGGACCGATCGTGGCGGGGTCGGGCAGGGCTGCGGCAACGACATCACGAGGTGCGACTTCGGCAGGCCCATTCTTGCTTCTGACCCGAACCGGGTTGACCGAATCGAGCCCGAGCTGGTGGAGTGTCTTGAGCACACCGATGAATTCGTTGCCCAAACCGTACTTAAAGGTGACGCGCTTGGCGTTGAGCCAGCGAGGCATCATGACGACTTCTTCGTGTTCGACGTTCACGCATTCGACCGGCCCGATACCTTCAGGGAAATCAAAAACCTCAGGCTCCGAGAACGGTTCTGTCGTAAACCACCCTCGATCCTTCTCGTAAATGACCGGTGGGTTCAGACACTCTTCGATGGTCGTCCAGATACTAAAACTCGGAGCGAAGATCTCGTTGCCCTCATCATCGTGCACGGCGAGGTTTGCCCCATCACGCGTTCCGAGTTCTTCAATCTCGCTAAACAAATGGTCGGATGCGTATCGCGCAAAAACGTTAGAGAGTCCGGGCTCCACACCAACACCCACCAGAGCAAGACGCCCGGCTTTCTCCCACTCGGCTGACGCAGCAAACTGATGGTCACCGAGCATGACCCCTGGTTCGCTGTAGGGGTTGGTTGGGTGCGGCTGGGAGAGGGTCATTGCCATATCGAGGTAATCGGACCCCGCGGCGAACGCACCGGCAAAAATTGTCTGCACGAATTTTGGCTCAACCGCGTTCATCACGTGGGTGGCATTGTGACGCTTGGCGACTTCGGCGACGCTGCCGGCATCCGAGGCATCAATTTTGTCGGCCACGAATCGAGCAGCTACCTCGTCGCCGTGACGCTCGCGCACCCAGGCGATGGTGCGTTCTGCTCGGGCTGGGTCATAGTCAGTGACGATGACCTGCTCATAAAAGGAGCGTCGAGCGATGATTTTGGCGAAGGCATCTCCGACGCCACCGGCGCCGACCAACAAGATTCTCATACCCTCACGCTAACGATTGGTCGCCTATAAAACGAAATGAAAGTGGCCCCGATGGAAATCACCGAGGCCACTTCTGTTTTGAAATTCCCTAACTTCGAAGTATCGAGCCACCCGAACGCTTGCGCGAGAGTGCATCGATGGTTGCAGCTGCCGTGAGTACAGCGCCGGTGACCATGAAGTTGACGCCGGCAGGAAGGCCGATCAGTCCCAGGCCGTTGTCGATGATCGAAATAACGAAGGCACCGACGACTGCGTGCACGAGTCGACCGCGACCACCGAAGAGGCTGACACCACCGACGACCGCAGCAGCGACACCGTTCAGAACGATGGTGCGACCCATGGTCGATTCAACCGATCCGATGCGGCTCGCGTGCAGAACACCCGAGAAGACTGCAAGGGTCGAACAGATGATGAAGGCGCTGACGCGAACTTTGACCACCTTGATTCCCGAGCGGCGTGCTGCTTCAGGGTTGCCCCCAACTGCGTAGAGGTGACGACCGAAGAGTGTGCGGTCGAGCACGAAGGTGCCGACGAAAAGGATGCCCAAAACAACTGGGATCACGATGGGGACACCAGCAATCGCAACAACCGAGACACTGCGGTTCTCATTGAGGATGAAGACCGTGGCGCCACCGAGGACTGCAATCGCCGCGAGCTTGAAGTACATCAGCGAGATTGGACGGTTGACCAATCCAAGGCGTGTACGGCGGCTGCGATCCCAAAGCGAGAGCCATGCCGACAGGGCAATCATGATGACGAGCAATGCCCATCCTGCCCAGATGGGCATGTTGTCGTTCATGAGTGCCTTGATGAACGGAACATCCACACGGAAGATTCCACCGTCACCGAGAAGGATGAGCTGCACGCCCTGAAACGCGAGGAAGAAACCAAGCGTGACCACGAATGACGGCACTCCGATTTTTGCGACGAAGAAACCAATGACCGATCCGACGAGCGCACCGACAGCCAGCGAGACGATAAGCGCCAGAATCGGATCGACTCCGAAGCGCTGGTTCAAAATCACGAAAATCGACAGACCCACACCCGCGGTGACACCAGCAGAAAGGTCAATCTCAGCCAGCAGCAATACAAACACGAGTGCGATTGCGAGAACCGCGAGCTCGGCAGTTTGTACGAACAGGTTCGCCACGTTGAGCTTGGTGAGGAAGTAAGGGCTGAGTGCCGAGAACAGCACACCCAAGAGGATGAGTGCCACAACGGCGGGCAGTGCACCCATTTCACCGTTGCGCAAACGCTGGATGTACGCGCCGACCTGGTCGCGCAGTGACCCCTCGTGCCCGGAACCTAGAGATTGCGTGCTCATTCGTCGTCTCCTTCGAGGACCTTTGTGCCGGTGATGTATCCGACGACATCGTTGCGGTTCGTTTTGCTTGTTTCGAGGTGGGCAACCATGCGGCCGAGGTAGAGCACGCTGATGTAGTCGCACACCTGAAATACGTCTGCCAGGTTATGGCTAATGATGATGACACCGAGACCGTTGTCTGCCAGGCGACGAACGAGGTTGAGCACCTGTTCGGTCTGCGCGACACCGAGTGCAGCGGTTGGCTCATCGAGGATGACCAGCTTTGCGTTTCGCAAAACGGAACGACCAATCGCTACTGTTTGACGCTGACCGCCCGAGAGGGAGGAAACTTTTTGGCGAACAGACTTGACCGTTCGAACCGAGAGGCTTTGAAGGGCCTTGATCGCGGCTGATTCCATGGCCGCTTCGTCGAGCGTGCCACTGGAGAGTTCTTCGCGACCGAGGAACATGTTCTGAACGATGTCGAGATTTTCGCAGAGGGCGAGGTCTTGATAAACGACCTCGATGCCGAGTGCGGCGGCCTGGCGTGGGTTGCCGAGGTGAACTTCTTCGCCCTCGAACTTGACGACTCCCGTGTCGTAGGGCTGAACGCCCGAGAGGCCTTTGATGAGTGTGGACTTACCGGCTCCGTTGT
>JBDKLU010000035.1:0-12469 GCA_039795475.1 Actinomycetota bacterium
CGAGCGACTACCCGCGCATTACTCACTGACCAACCCCCATTTTCAGTATTTGACCAACCACCGTTGCATTGGCACGTGTCGAATCTATGGCATCCCGGGCGAATTCTTCAACGCGACGCAACTCACGATAGAAGATGCTTCGGACAGCGCGGCCCTCTGGGGTGTCCGCGTCTTCGGGCGCCGAAGGTGCCACCACAAGGTCGAAAATACGCGCACGCGACTTTCCGGGCGACCGCCGGAGCAAACGGCCACGGCGTTGTATAAATTCTCTGGGGTTTGTAGTGCTCGCCATGATGACCCCAATTTCTGCAGAGGGTATGTCGACCCCTTCATCAAGACATTTCATGGCGACGAGAACTTGCGTGTGACCGTCTTGGAAATCTTTCAAAATCCATTCACGCTCACTAATTCCCCCGAACTTGTTTTGTGGGAGCGTGCCCTCTTCGCCAGTGAACACTTTGTAGATCAGCCCTCGAGCGTTCAAGACATGCATTGCCTCGATCATCTGCTCCCGATCGGTGCAGTAAATGAGACAGTTGCGAACAGCGCCCAATCGCCCGAGGACGGCCTCGAGCGCAGTGACCTTAAATTCAGCCTTCTTGAGGATGTCCGCGCGGGCAAAAGTTAGAGACTCAAGCTCTTGGTCCTCGATCGACTTTTCGTCCTTATTCCGCTTGATCGTGGCGCCCATCTCGAGGAGCTCAACCATTCTCTTGGTGATTGCGCGATATCTAGCTAATTCGTGCTCAGTAAGGTCGACAAAAACCGGATCGTACTCATAGGGACACAGAGGCGTTTCTCCGGTTTCAGGATCGACCCAACTCAGCGCCTCGTGAATTCCGAAAGTAAACACGACTCCGCCGAAATATTTGAGGATGACATCGGTCCCCTCTTCGTCAAACCAGCGAGATGGTGTCGCGGACAGCCCTAACCGCGCCTGAAAACCCGTTCGTAGGGCTTTGCGAAAAACGGGCGCGCCTACTCCATGTACCTCATCGGCAACCAATAACGATTTGGAGGAGCCCTCGATTATGGGATCCAAGACCTCATGAAAACGCTTCATCGAGGCTGTGTTTTGAATCGCGATTACCACGACATGGGGTTGAAGACCTAATGCCTGGGACGTAGCTCGATCAGCCAATTTGCCTGGCCAGTCTGGTCCCTCAAAAGTCACGACCGGATCTAAATCAGCCAATACTTCTCGCCACTGAACAGCGATGGATTGTGTCGGCGCGGTAACGAGAACAACCGGGCGCGATTCACTGGCCAGGAACTCAAGAATGCAATTTCTTGCAGTAAACGTTTTTCCTGTACCGGTTGCCATTTCGAGAATTCCCGAAGAGCCAGCAGCTTGCCAAGCGTCGATGGCTTCGCGCTGATAAGGCCTGAGGTTCTTTGACATCACCTCGTTACCCCACGCCTGCGAGATGCTCTGCCTGCTCGATGATCAGCTCAACGGCGACGTCTTCTTGGTCGGGCGGGTAGTCGTATTTGGCGAGAAGACGACGGACCTTCGAGCGCATCGACGCACGCACGCTTTCCTTGAGGGTCCAGTCAATAGTTGCAGACTCGTGGACAGCGGCGACCAGCTCGCGGGCAATCTTCTTCAAAGTGTCATCGCCCATTTGGAGCACGGCCGAGTCGTTCGTGACAATTGCATCGTAGAAAGCAACCTCGTCATCTTTGAGCCCAAGAAGTGCACCTCGTTCGTGTTGGCGACGCATCTCCTTGGCGAGCTCCACGAGCTCGGCAATGATCTCCGCCGTCGTTAACGAGCGGTTCGTATACCTATTGATAGCCTCTTCGAGCTGCTCAGAGAATTTCCGCGACTGGACCAAATTCGTTCGAGCAGTAGTTCGAATCTGGTCGTCGAGAAGTCGACGGAGCAGGCCAAGCTGGAGATTGGGCTGGTCTTTATGTTCGAGCGAATCCAGGAACTCGTCAGACAGAATTGAAAGCTCCGGCGTCTCTATCCCGGCGAGCTTGTAAATATCGATGACGTCCTCGGCGGCGACTGCCTCGTTGACGAGCTGCCCGATCGCGGTGTCGATCTCGACCGCTCCTGAACCACCACGGCCTGAATCGGGGTTCTGAATCTTGAGAACTGACGTTCTCACGTCAGCGAACAAACGCACGTCCGCGCGAATCGCGTTCGCCTCGTCACGAGCACCTGCGAGCATGAACGCTTTCAGGAGCGCCAAGACTTGATCGTTGAATCGAGAAGTGCGATCGGGGTCGGCCATGACAAAGTCCACGAGCTTTGCGCGCTGGCCCAGAAGCTGAGATGCGGGCAATGTTGGGCTCGAGTCGAAATCGATGTCGTGAAGGATCCCGCGAACGATGTCGTGCTTCTCGAGCATCACTGCGAGAATCTCTTCAATAGGGACGCCCGCTTGGTCTTTGTCTGAGGGCGAATACTCGGCAAGTGCGGCGCGAAGGCTCGTTGCGATTCCGACGAGGTCGACGATGAGGCCACCGGACTTATCGCGGAAGGTGCGGTTCACGCGGGCAATGGCCTGCATGAGGCCGGAACCGCGCATTGGCTTGTCGACGTACATGGTGTGCATTGACGGTGAGTCGAAGCCCGTCAGCCACATATCGCGCACGATGACAAGTTCGAGGGCGTCGTCGGGGTTCTTTGCCCGGAGTTTGATGTCCCGGAGGGTTTGTTTGTCATAGAGGTGTGGCTGGAAGTTGGCAGGGTCGGCCGCGGAGCCAGTCATGACCACTTTGATTTTGCCGGCCGCTGGGTCTGCGGAGTGCCAGTCGGGTCGAAGCTCAACGATTTTCTCGTAGAGCCGGACCGCGATTCGGCGGCTCATGACGACGATCATGCCTTTACCAAATAGGGCTTCTCGCCGTTTCTCCCAGTTGTCGACAATGAATTGTGCGGCCGCGTCTAGCCGGGATTCTGCGCCAACAATCGCTTCAAGACGGGACCATCGTGACTTGGCGGCAGAGGCGGCGTCTTCTTCGACTTGCTCGGTGATCTCATCAGCGAGTTCGTCGAGCACGTCGAGCTCGTTGTCTGGGATATCAACCCTGATCAAATGCGGCTCATAGAAAATCTTCACGGTCGCGCCGTCCTCGACAGCACGAGTGAGGTCATAGACGTCGATGTAGTCACCGAAGACCGAACGGGTGGACTTATCGGTGCTCTCGATTGGGGTGCCCGTAAACCCGAGATAAGTAGCGCCAGGGAGCGCGTCACGAAGGTGTTTCGCGAGTCCGGCCCGGATTCGCCCGGATCCGTCGAGGTATTCGCTGAACCCGTATTGCGACCGGTGTGCCTCATCGGCGATCACAATGACGTTGTTGCGATCAGTGAGCAGAGGTGATTCGTCCCCATCTTCACCGGGACGGAATTTTTGCAGGGTGGTGAAGACGATTCCGCCGCTGGCGCGCTTGAGCTTTGCACGGAGATCCTGGCGCGACTCTGCCTGGACGGGCGTCTCCGGGAGGATTCGGGCGGGCGCGAATACTTCTGCGAAGAGTTGATCGTCGAGGTCGTTGCGGTCGGTGATGAAGACGAGCGTCGGGTTCTTCATCCGGTGGTCCCGCATGATTTTCGCGGCGTAGAAAACCATCTCGAAACTCTTACCGGAGCCTTGGGTGTGCCACACGACTCCACCACGTCGGTCGCCACCAGGGCCTGAGGCTTCGACTGCGCTTTCAATGGCAGCGTTCACCGCCCAGTACTGGTGGTACTTCGCGACTCGCTTTACGAGAACCCGCGTTGGCTGGCCTGTCTTCTTGTCGGTTGTCGTTTCGTCTGAGTAGACGATGAAGTTTTGAAGAATGTCGAGGAATCGCTTCGGCTCGAAAACACCCCTAATTACGACTTCGAGCGAGGGCCGGTCAGTGATGACCTCGCGCCCTTCGATGGTTTTCCAGGGAGCGTAGTGTTCGTAGGCTCCGGCGTAGGAGCTCATCGAAGTGCTCACTCCGTCGGAAAGCACTGTGATTGCGTTCGGGACGAATAGTGAGGGGATGTCGGTTCGATACGTCTGGATTTGGTTCCAAGCGTTTTTGAGTGTCGCGTTTTGGTCCGCTGAATTCTTGAGCTCGAGCAACCCGACGGGCAGGCCGTTCAGGAAGACAATCACATCCGGGCGACGATTCCGACCCTCTTCAACAATGGTGAACTGGTTGACGGCGAGCCAGTCGTTGTGCTCGGGATCTTCGAAGTCGACAAGCCAAACACGTGTGGTGAGGATTTGCCCATCGGGTCCACGGTGCTCAATGGGAACGCCTTCGGTGATGAGTTTGTGGAGCCGAAAGTTCTCATCAATTGGATTTTGTGATTCGGCGCGTCTGAGCTTTTTGATTGCCTCTTCAACGAGGGCGTTATCGAGCCCGGCATTTATTCGTGAAATCGAAGAGCGGAGTCGGCCTTCCAGAATCACGTCTTGGAATGACTCGCGCTCCTGCCCGGACTCACCCGGCGCAAGGTTCGGCCCCCACGCCGTTTCATACCCAGCTTCGCGGAAAAAGTCGAGTGCGGCATCTTCGACGGTTGCCTCATTGAAAACACTCATGCCGCGACCTCGCCTACCTTGATTCGGCCAGCGAGCAGCTCCGGAAGAAGTGCGTCCCGCAGTTCTGAAAGCTTGAGATTCTCGATTAGGCGACTCTTCACTAAATCGGAAAGTCGGGTCAACTCTTCCTCAATGGCTCCCTGCGTTGTCATCTCCAATGTGATCTGATCGAAAGTTGCCATGTTAACGGTGTTGAAGACTGTTCCATGGCCGGCGTCGCGTATCCGTCCAACAGCGTTTTCAAGAGCGAAAAAAAGCGTCAATGGCTCGCCATTTAATGCAAGTAAGCCGTAACACGATTGGTTAAACGCCATGGGCATCCCCAACCTCGCCAATGCGCCCACCGTGCCTCGAGCCGTCATGACGGTAGTTCCTGCCGGAAGCAACTTTGCCGCAGAATTCTGAAGCCCATCCTCAGTGATGGTCTCAGAAGTATTAATTACAAAACCTCCACTTGAGCCCGCTACGTCCTTAGCGGAAGCCCACTGAATCTTGCCTCCCCAGTATGAAGTCACGTCACGTTTCGGTGTTCCGCCAAGTATTGGCTTTAGAACGGAAGAAGCAACTACGGAAGTCTTCGTGGCTGCCGCAAAATACGCCCTACATAGTTCTTCTGCAGTGTCAATAACTCGAAGATTCGATTCGATTTTGTCGTCGAGCGCACCTAGGGTCTCCGATATAGCCTGCTGCTCATGGAGAGTAGGAATCGAAACAACAATTGATTCCGCTTGCGTTCTGTTTAGTCCTGGAACGGCGCTGTCATTATTCATTGTTTTGAATGGCAACGTCTGCAACAAGTAATAGGCAAACCGTATGTCGATGTCATCAGATCCAGTGACAAAAAATGTTGTGTCGATTGGCCATACCGGGTCTGGACAAAAGTGAGTCGAACCTATTGTTCCCTTACGACCGATGACAACACACGGCTCATTTACAAGGGCTTCGTCATGTTTGCCAGACACTCCTGCCGAACTGACAACTTCAATGTGCCCCGTTGGATTTCGATGTCTCTCAGGAAGGCTCTTGCCGTACCTAAATGGCAGAATCTGACCGAGTTCTAGTGATTGCCACCTAGTCATTGTTTCAGTCCACCTAGGCGATCGCGAACTATTTGTTGCAACTCACTGCCACGCTCAAATTCGGCGAACAGTTCAGCTTTAAGGCGATCGATCTTCTCGTCGATCGGTTCATCATCAAACTCGGCTTCGGCGCTGCCGACGTAGCGGCCCGGGGTGAGTATGAACTCGTGCTGTGCAATTTCATCGATGGTTGCTGATTTCACGAAGCCGGCCACATCTTCGTATCCGCCGCCATGATTGCGCCAAGCGTGGTATGTCCCGGAAATTTGTGCAATGTCATCTTCGGTAAGTTCGCGAAGCTTGCGACTCACCATGGTGCCGAGATTTCGGGCATCGATAAAGAGCACTTCGCCCTCACGCTTGCGGTGCCCACTGCCGTGACGGTCTTTCGAAACAAACCACAGCGCCACCGGGATGCCCGTGTTGAAGAACAACTTCTCCGGCAGGGCGACGATGCAGTCGACGAGGTCGGCTTCGACGAGCTTGCGACGAATCTCGCCCTCACCGCCCGTCTTTGAACTGAGTGAACCGTTCGCGAGCACAAACCCCGCAGTGCCGCGTGGACTTAAGTGGTAGATGAAGTGCTGCACCCAGGCAAAGTTCGCATTGCTCTGAGGGGGCATGCCGTATTTCCAGCGTGGATCGTTCTCGAGCTTTGCATCCCACCAGTCCGACACGTTGAACGGCGGGTTGGCAATGATGTAATCCGCACGCAAGTCAGGGTGAAGATCCTCGGTGAATGAGTCAGCTGACTTCGGGCCGAAGTCAGCCTCGATACCGCGCAACGCGAGGTTCATCTTGGCAAGCTTCCAGGTGGTGTCAGTGAACTCTTGGCCGTAAACCGAAATATCGCTGCGCTTGCCTCCGTGCGCCTGAACGAACTTCGCAGATTCAACGAACATGCCACCCGAGCCCGCAGCGGGATCATAAACGCGACCGGAGTATGGTTCGAGCATCTCCACGAGGGTGCGGACCACCCATCGAGGCGTGTAGAACGCTCCCGCCTCCTTGCCGGACTCCTTGCCGGCAAACTGTCCGAGAAAGTACTCATACACACGACCGAGAACATCGTCGGAGCCGTGGTCATCGCTGGATGTGAAACCGATTGCGCCAATCAGGTCGACAAGTTCGCCGAGGCGCCGTTTGTCGAGACCATCGCGGCCGTAGTTTCGAGGTAGCACGCCCCTGAGTGACGGGTTCTCTTTCTCGATTACATCCATCGCTCGGTCGATGTCCTCGCCGACACTCGGGAGCTTTGCGCGCGATTGAATCGTTTCCCAACGGGCGTCCTCGGGAACCCAGAAGACATTGTGACTCATGTACTCATCGCGGTCTTCGAGGAAGGAAGCCCAACGCTCGGGTTTGATGCCGTCGGCCTTAAGGCTCTCCTCAATGGCCGAGCGACGCTCAACAAATCTGTCAGAAATGTACTTGAGAAACACGAGCCCAAGCACAACGTGTTTGTATTCGCTCGGCTCCTGGTTTCCACGCAGCTTGTCGGAAGTTTCCCAAAGCGTCTGCTCAAGTGTCTTCGACGCCTTGGCTTTTTCACTCCGTGCCATTAGTTCATTCCCCAGTGTTGTTGAGCAGCCCCGGTCATCAGCATAGAAGGTGACGGCGTGGTCTCCCTTATCCAAGTCGTTGCTTTAGACATTGATCTCGTCTCCCTTCAGGAGCGCACTTCGCAAATTGTCACTCACGGAACGAAAGTGGTCATTTAGTCGGTTGCTCGAGACCTTTGCTTTTTGGAGTTGCGCCGCAAACTTGGCGATTTCAGTCTGTTGATCGAAAGAAACGACTGGGATCGACAGACTCGACAATGGATACCTCTGGATGGTGGTGCCTACTGCTCGTTGTCCTTGATCAGTCAAAACGAACGCCAAAAATCGTGGGTCAAGAATTTCGGCTTTGAGTACTCGAAGAACAGCAACTTCTGCCGCAGGAACGTGTCCTCCCTCGGAATCATAGGCACCATGAACTGAGCCAAGGGTTGCCACGAAAACGTCTCCTTGCAGCGACGTAGCTGGGCTACTCAGCTCGACTAATTTTTCGGCCGGGAAATCGCCGCGTTTGACGTCCGCGATACTGATGCGCTGTTCGTCGCGTTGCCCCAATCGGGATTTAGCATCTTTACGAAAATGCGAGGCTGTCAAGATTTCAATGATGCCTGCACGCTGAAGCTCTTCGAGTGAGCGCTGGGTGGTGCCAGCATCAACATGCAGCCCTTTTAGGTTCGCGATTGATTCCGTGGCGGATTTTGAGTCTGATTTCAGACTCTCAAAAGCTTCCACTAAAGCATTCGAGTAGTCGGTGGACTCAATGTGCGCGCGTTCGACCCAGCTTGCTGGCAGAAGATCACCCTCATCGAGAAGCTCTGCGATTGTCACCTCTACATGCGGGACACCCGCCCGACCCTGCTCATCGTGCAGCCACCCGGCAGCATCATTTTCTGGCGACAATTCGCCAGACGCGTCAACAAGTAGAACAGTGCCCGTTGCTACAGTCGAAGGGCGACGCAGTACCCACATTGCCGTCTGAATGTGTGTGTTGCGAAGCATTTTATGAGGCAACTGAATGATTGCCTCAATGACACCTTTTCGCAGCATTTCCGCACGGATCTTCTGCTCGGCGCCGCGCCTGTTGAGGGCGCCGAGGGTAGTTATCACGAAGCCACGGCCATCTTGCGAGAGGTGGTGGATGACGTGCTGAAGCCATGCGCTATCCGCCGAAAGCTTGGACGGCAACCCGAACTCAAAGCGGGGATCCAGCAGGGCTCCTTCAGCGTCCCAGCGCAACCCCAGTGGGGGCTCTGCAATCACGACGTCGGCACGGAGTGAGGAATCAGGATCCCGCAGCAACACATCCGTCGCCGGATCAAGCTGAACGTCCAAACCTCGCAATTGTGCTCGAAGACCCGCGATTTCGATGGCCGTTTCGTTGACGTCTTGTCCCCTCACCTGCTCTAGGCCAGGGATATCAGAAGCGATCTGCAGTAATGCCGAGCCAATACCTACCGCTGGGTCATAAATTGATTTGGGGTTTCGTGCGATAACAACGTTTGTGAATAGTTGAGAAACACGCGAATGCACGGTGCCGTACTCGGAGCCGCCTCGCCCGCTCCAGCGTGAAAGGCGTTCAAGGACTTGGTCGACGATCCCTGGCAGTTCTGCTCTCGGGACGGCTTCGATTGCGCGAACGAGTTCTTGGAATTCCAAATCATTTAGGTCGACAAAGCGTTGTCTGATTTCGCCGTGGGGTTTGTCGCAGGCAACGAGCAGTGTGAGCAGCTCTAACTGATCAACACCTCGATTACCCCGCAGGCCGTTGACTACCGACCAAACAACGGTAACGGCGTCAATGTTGGGCTCGATGCCACGCCCCCTAAGCCATCCGAGCACATCCGCTGATGCGAAGAGCGGGTTGGCGGTATCTCCACCAGCAGGGCTGGGGAATGACTCGGGATCGCGTTCGCGCCAGTTGCTCACAGCTGCTCGCGAGACACCCGCGATAGTCGCAATGTCACTCGGGGAAAGGAGTCCAGTAGGAATCCGAGTCATGCTACTTCTCCAATTTGGGTTTGAATATCTTCTAGGTACAGGTGTCGGTGAGCGGCCATTCGCAGTTGTCGTGACATTTGTGCCGGCCGCGCAATAACGGTTACTGCCGTTGCAGATCCCAACCTCGCTACCGCCTCAGCAAAAATACCGTCACCACTAGCCAAAACCACTCGATCAAAACGATCTCCCACGCGCTCTTCATCGAGCACTGAAAGAAGCTCAAGGTCTGCACCGTTCTCTCCGGAGCGAACGAGCAGTCGTGCGCCGGGCCATGCAATCCCAAACGTCAACAATCCGGCATGACTGGTAGCGATGACCACCTGCTCATTCCCGCTCAAACCAGCGCATGCTACGAGCTCCTGACGGACTGCTTTGGCGAGGTCAATCGAGTCAAGAGTTCCGGCACAAAGATTTTCAAAATCAATGAGAACCAAAGTGCGCCCCTTTCCAAGAGTTGACTTGCGCATTTTCGACGCATTCGTCGTGAACATTATATCCCCATTCCTTATGTGTGTATCTAATTAACCACTACGTTACATGCCCTGAATGGGTTTGTCAAGCGTGAATCCGATTCACAACGAATTTCTTGATCAATCGATTCACGAATCGATGTGTCACAAGGCGCTACATGCTCTGGTTTCGTTGAGGCGAGGCGCTACTGCTCCTCGTGATTCCACTCGGCGTCGGGATTGAAGCCTGATCCGTATTGGGTTTCGGGGTAGGCAGTGTTCGGGCTGTAGCCATGCGGGCCGTTGTGAACGTTTCCCTCTTCTTCGGCACTCATTGCGGCCGTTCTTTGTGGTGAGCCCTGAGGCCGAGAAACCGGCGTCGAGCCCATGCGAAGTAGGCCAACGAAAATTCGCCAAAAGAACCTCACGACGATGAAGACCCCCGCGAGAACCGCGACGAGAAGGAGGAACCCGAAAAATGCATCCATATTTATTGCTCCAATCAGTGATTGTTGCCTAGTCGTCCAGTCGAAATTTGGCCAGTTTGCGCCGGCGGAACTCCGTCTCGGGAGTCCAGAGACTGAGATCGGTGATGTCTGAGCCGTAGGCCCCGTTGTGGGCGGCCAGGTACATGAGGTCGAACTCGGCGAAAGCCTGTTCGTCGCTGACCGGCATGGGCAGGTGGTAGGTGAACTTGTCACCCTCGGCTCCCCACATGACGACCATGTACATCGCCTCGTCGCTCAGGGGCGGGAGCGTTTCGATCCAGGCTCGCAGCTCTGGATTTTCGGGCAGATCCCACCCGGTGTAGGTCTTCTCGTTGTCGTCGTCACTCATCGCTGCTCCCCTCGTCAACCACCCCGCAGTTGAGGTAGCTGACACAAACTACGCCGACCCTCAGACAGTGAAGCCCGGCTATTGCCAGTCAACGCATTCGCCACGGCCCACCCAGCTCACACATCCGCCGCCGGAACCGAACGAGTCAGAGCACGATTGAAACGCGACCAAAACAATAATCACGATCACAATCAAAGCGATGATCGACCCCACCGACGGTTTATTGCTGTTCATAGAAATTGCCCCCTTGCCACTGAATCATTCATGTCGCCAGGGACAGTGAAGCGATTAGTCTGACGATATGAGCACTGTTGCTACGCACATATCCCGTCACCGCGGCGAAATGATCGCCCTGTGGGTGCTTCTTGCGGTTTCTTTCGCGAGCGCACTCGTTCCGCTTGGGGCTGCCGGTGCTTTCGGGCTGATTCTCGGGTGGATTCCCGTCGTGTTCGCGTTCTGGCACTTCATCCGCTGGGCTGGTGCGCAGACCGCCCTGCTCTCGTTCATCGCTGTCGCTGTGGTCAGCTTCATCGGTGAAGCACTCGGCGTCGCTACCGGACTGGTGTTTGGCAACTACTACTACCCGGATGGCCCACTCGGACCGCTGCTCTTGGGCGTTCCGCCGCTGATCCAGCTGCAGTACTTCGCCATGGCCTACGCGGCCCTCATGCTCGCCCGCGCCGTGAGCGGATCGCTGACCAGTGCCTTACGCGGATGGCGGATGCTGTGGGTTGCCGCTCTGGCCGCGTTCGCCCAGACTTTGCTCGACCTCGCGAGCGACCCCTGGCACTCCACCGTGCTAGAGCAGTGGATCTGGCGTGACGGCGGTGCCTACTTCGGCGTGCCGATGCAGAACTTCTTCGGATGGTTCTTCGAGACGCTCGTGTTCTTCATCATCCTTCAGCTGTTGCTCGCGCGTCGCACGGCGGTCACCCACATCGAGGCGCCCAAGCCCCGCGACTTCTACGCACAGGGTGTCCTTCTCTACGGAACGTTCCCCGTTGCAATCGTTCTGATCCCGGTTGTCAACCAGCTGTCTGGCGAAGAATCGACGATTGCTGTTGCCATGGCGACCGTGGCCGTGTTCGCGGTCGCACCGCTGTGGCTCGCCGCGCTGCTCGCCAAGCGCCGGTAGCCTAAAGACATGGCTCCCGGGGAAACCACACGCACGACTAAGGTTGCGCCGCCAAGCCCGCGCGCGCAGTTCGTCGAGCGCTGGGAGCACTACACGCTCTGGCCCCTGGTTGTGCTGGGCATGGCGTTCCTGTTCCTCTACGCGTTCCCCATCATCTGGCCGGAACTTCCCGCCGAAGAAATTCTCGACATTGACATCGCGATGGATGTCATCTGGGCACTCTTCATCGTTGACTTCGTGGTGAAATTCGTCGTCGTCGAAAAGAAGTGGCCGTTCGTCAAGGCGCACGTGGTCGACATCGTCGCTCTCGTCCTGCCGTTCTTCCGCCCGCTGCGCGCCCTGCGTGTGATCGGCGTCGCCACACTCGCCCTGCGCAAGTTTGGCGCCAAAGTGCGTCACCGTGTGCTCGTCTACGTCGGAACAATGGCCGTCTTCATCTGGTTCATCGCCGGCCTCGCGGTCACTCAGGCGGAGCGCGGTGTGCCCGGCTCGAACATCGAAAACATCGGTGACGGCTGGTGGTGGTCATTCATGACCATGGCCACCGTCGGATTCGGTGACCGCTTTCCGGTTAGCGCCGAGGGGCGCCTCATCGGAGTCATCGTCGTGATCTCGGGCCTGGCTCTGCTCGGAACGTTGACCGCATCCATCGCTACCTGGTTCATCAACACCTCACGCAAAGAAGAGGATGACATCATCGAGGCCGGCGAGAAGCGTCTGCTCAAAGAAATATCGGCCTTGCGCCGCGACGTGGCCGAACTGCGCAAGAAGCTCGACAACGACGAGAGCTAGTTAAACTTCGTACCGCAGCCGGTGCAGAACTTCGAGTCGCCCTGACGCTTGGCGCCACAGTTTGTGCAAAATGCCGTCGGCG
>JBDKLU010000036.1:0-4693 GCA_039795475.1 Actinomycetota bacterium
CACTCCCACGATGTTCAGCCCGATGACGATTCGTAACGTGCACATGCGCAACCGCATCTGGGTACCTCCCATGTGTCAGTACTCGGTCATTGCCGAAGACGGCGTGCCCACGAGTTGGCATCACTCCCACCTCGGCGCGATGGCAACCGGTGGAGCAGGGTTGATCATCGCCGAGGCCACCGCGGTATCGCCCGAAGGTCGCATCAGCCCGCGTGACGTAGGCCTGTGGAACGACACGCAGCGCGATGCATGGAAGCCCATCGTCGAATTCATTCGCACCCAGGGAGCCGTTGCCGGCATTCAACTGGCACACGCCGGGCGCAAGGCATCCATCTGGCCTGACTGGGGATATGAGCAGACCGGAACCAAGCCGATTTCCGAGGGTGGCTGGCAAACGATTGCTCCCTCCGCCATTGCATTCCCCAGCTATGACCCTCCCCGTGAGATGACGGATGGCGACATTCTGAACGTCGAACACGCCTTCGTTGCGGCCGCACAGCGTGCGGTGGATGCCGGCTTCGAGGTGCTGGAGATTCACGCAGCTCACGGCTACCTGCTTCACGAATTTCTCTCGCCGTTGAGCAATCAGCGCACCGATGAGTATGGTGGTGCGCTCGAGAATCGTGCGCGCCTGTTGCTGCGAATCGTGACCAATATTCGTGCAGCCGTCGGCGATGGCATCGCCCTGTTCGTTCGCTTCTCGGCAACCGACTGGAGCCCAGAAGGCTGGAACGAAGAAGAGTGCTCAATTGTGTCTGACTGGTGCCTCAAGGCAGGCGCCGACCTCTTTGACATCTCCAGCGGTGGAAACATCACAGGCGTGACAATCCCTGTCGGTCAGGGATACCAGGTTCCTCTTGCCAACTTCATCAAGCAGCACGCGCACGGACCAACAGCTGCTGTCGGCATGATCACAGAAGCGGACTACGCAAACTCCGTGGTGACCTCCGGTCAGGCGGATGCCGTGCTTATTGGTCGGGCATTCCTGCGTGACCCCCAATGGGCACTCCACGCTGCCGTGTCTCTCGGCGAACAGATCGACTACTGGCCACCGCAGTACAACCGAGCCAAACCCAAGTACTGAGCTATTCGGTGGTCGAGTAGCACCGAAGGTGCGCATCGAGACCTAGCGGCGGGTCGCGTCCTTCACTTCACCCACGAGCTCTTCGATGATGTCTTCGAGGAAGAGCACGCCGGTCACGTTGCCGTCGGCATCGACGACACGAGCGAGGTGGCTGCCAGCTCTCTGAAGCAGAGCGAGGGCATCCTCGAGGTCGGTTTCTGTCGAGACGGTCTCGAGGCGACGAATCTTCTTGCCTTCAACTGGTCCGGCATCGGTTCCGGTGAGGCCATCGTCGTCCAGGATGTCTTTGAGGTGCAGGTAGCCGATGGGGTCTCCATCGCCAGCGACAATCACGTAACGCGAGAAACCGTATGTAGTTACCGCTTGCTCAACCTGCTCGGCGGTCACAGTCTCGGGCAAGCTGATCACGCTTGCCAGCGGCACCTGTGAATCTTTGGCCTTCTTCGCGGTGAATTCGAAGGCGGCCGAGATGGTTCCCGAAGTGTCTTCGATGGTTCCTTCCGCGGTTGAGTGAGAAACGATTCTGGCAACTTGCTCGAGCGTGAAGGTGCTCACAGCCTCTGAACGAGGTGTAAGTCCGAACAAGCGCACAACCCCATTGGCGATTGCGTTGAAGGCGATGATCAGCGGCATCACGATGTTGCCGAGGAACACCAGCGGAATTGCCAGCAGCAACAGGGCACGGTCGGGCACCGAGAAAGATGCGTTCTTGGGGATCATCTCACCGAAAGTGACGTGCAGGAACGTGACGATGACAAGAGCGAAGATGAACGCGATGCTGCCGGTGACTTCTTCTGGCCATCCGGTGAAGTGCAGACCTTCAACAACCAAGTGGTGAATCGACGGCTCTGCAACGTTCAGAATCAACAGCGACACGACGGTAATACCGAGCTGACAGGTCGCGAGCATGAGCGCAGCGTGCTCGAGCGCCCACAACGCGGTCTTGGCTGAACGTTTGCCAGCGATCGCCGCCGGTTCGATCTGCGAACGCCGAGCCGCGACCAGCGCGAACTCAGCAGCAACAAAGAAGGCGTTGATCAACAGAAGGACGACCAGCCAGAGCAGACCTACCCAGTTAGCCATTGCTCTCACCCGCCTGTTCGGGGTGAGGTGTGAAACGGATGCGGTCGATGCGTCGACCGTCCATGTGCAGAACTCGGTACGTGCCCTGGGCGTCGCTCACTTCATCGTCGACGTGCGGAATCGCGCCGAGCAGATTCATGATGAACCCGGCAACGGTTTCGAACGGGCCGTCTTCGGGGATGACAATGCCGGTCTGCTCTTCGAGTTCGTCGGGGCGAAGGTTGCCGGGGAATGTGATCGTGCCTGCGCGTTTGGTGACACCCGCGCGCGAGCGATCGTGCTCGTCACTCACTTCACCGACGAGTTCTTCAACCAGGTCTTCGAGAGTGGCGATGCCCGCGGTTCCGCCGTATTCATCCACGACAACTGCTAGTTGATAGCCCCGACCGCGAAGTTCGGTCATGAGCGCATCGAGTTCCATCGTTTCTGGCACGCGAAGGGGCTCGCTCATGATGGCCGATACAGGGACATCAACTCGGCGATCACGGGGCACGGCGAGCGCGTATTTCACGTGAACGACTCCGACGACATCATCCAAACCATCGTCGATGACTGGGAACCTGGAAAAACCGGTGCGTTTTGCGAGCTCCAGGACTGCGACGGCGGATTGCCCGCGTTCAATCGCCGAAACCTGAAGGCGAGGGGTCATCACATCGACGGCAGCGAGTTCGCTAAACGCGAGCGTCTTACTCAGCAGCGTTGCCGTGTCTCGTTCGAGAACACCTGCCTCTGCTGAACGCGCCACCAGGGATGCCAGCTCATCAGAAGATCGCGCACCCGACAGCTCTTCTTTGGGCTCGATACCGAACGCGCGAACAACAGCAGTAGACGCCTTTGAAAAGAGCCAGACGACCGGCTTGAACACAAAGGCGAAAGCCGTTTGGAATCCGATGACGACTTTGGCAGTTCCGAGCGGGGCCGTGAGAGCAAATGCTTTGGGGATGAGCTCACCGATGATCATCGACATGACCGTGGCGACAACAACCGCGGTGATGCTGGCGATCGTGTGCGCAATCGAGGTGGACATTCCCCACCCAGTGAAAACCGGGGCTAAAAGGCTAGAGAGCGCGGGTTCCATCAAGAAACCGGTGAGCAACGTGGTGAGCGTGATGCCGAGCTGGGCTGCCGAAACATGCGTCCACGTATTTTTGAGCGCCCGAATAATCAGGCCAAGATGCTTCTCACCGCGCTCGCGCATGGCTTCCAGCTCAGGGCGATCAAGTGTGACCAGCGCAAACTCTGTGGCTACGAAGAAGCCCGTTCCGACGGTCAGAATGAGGCCGCAGCCAAACATTAACCAGTCGACCCACACGACTGTAACTATACGGCAGGCCCTGACATGGCGTTTTGAGCCCGCGCCCAAAGGGCTAGTCTGTAAGACGGAAAACTTCACGCAAACATCAACGGAAGATGGGGCGAATAGGCCGTGTCCAGCACTAGCGAAACTGGCGGAACCGCCGACGAGTTCGGCGAAAACATTTGGCTCGTAGAAGAGCTGTACGAAAAGTACGTCGTAGACAAGAACTCGGTTGACCCCAACTGGTGGCCCACTCTCGACAAGTACGGCGCACACATCGGCAATCAGACTCCCGCTGCACCCGCCGCCCCCGCTGCTCCGGCCGCACCGGCTGCTGACGTGGCAACCGCCGCTACCGGTGCTCAGCCCGTCGCTCGCACCACTTCTGTTCCGGCCAAGGCTTCGCCCATCCCGGCAGATGCTCCCGTCATCGAAGGTGCCGGCGCCGCTGCCGAAACCGACGAGGTGGATGTTGTCACCGTCCTCAAGGGAATGCCCAAGGCACTCGCTGCCAACATGGACCTCTCGCTCACGGTTCCCACGGCTACGAGCGTGCGCGCCATCCCCGCAAAGCTTCTGATCGACAACCGAATCGTCATCAACAACCACCTTGCTCGCCGTCGCGGTGGCAAGGTTTCTTTCACTCACATTCTGGGCTGGGCACTGGTTCGCGCTCTCAAAGAGTTCCCCAGCCAGAACGTTTACTACGACGACACCGACGGCAAGCCCACGCTGGTTCAGCCTGCTCACGTGACCCTCGGTCTCGCTGTTGACGTTCCTAAGCCCGACGGATCTCGCGCACTCATGGTTCCCGGCATCAAGCGCGCCGACACCATGACCTTCGACCAGTTCCTGGCTTCTTACGAAGACCTCGTCGCAAAGGCTCGCAACAACAAGCTGGCCGCCGATGACTTCCAGGGCATCACCGTTTCACTGACCAACCCCGGTGGAATCGGAACCAACCACTCCGTTCCTCGCCTCATGCGCGGACAAGGCTGCATCATCGGTGCAGGTGCACTCGACTACCCCGCAGAGTTCCAGGGCGCCAGCGAGCAGACCCTCATCGACATGGGTATCGGCAAGATCCTCACCCTGACCTCCACCTACGACCACCGCGTCATTCAGGGTGCTGGTTCTGGCGAGTTCCTCAAGAAGGTGCACGAGCTGCTTATCGGTCAGCGGAATTTCTACGAAGAAATCTTCGCCGCCCTGCGTATCCCCTACAAGCC